>NZ_JBJGZC010000004.1:0-238191 GCF_054050315.1 Geodermatophilus sp. SYSU D00867
TCAGCAGAACGCGCCGCTGCCTTGCCCGCCTGGCTACACACCTACAACCATCACCGCAGCCACACCGCGCTCGACGGACAGCCACCGATCAGCCGCACCACCGTCAGCAACGCAGCTGGGCACTACAGCTAGCGACTGGGAGCCGGAGATTCGGCGGTATGCGGGCGATCCCGCCGCTCTACTGGCTGTCACAGCGGTACGGGACTATGCGGCGCTCGGCCTGCGGCAGGAAGGCGACACAGCGGTCGATCTTGAGGTAACCGCCGTCGACCTGGCTGGTTCGGGAGGGCCCACGGTGCGGATCAGTGGCTGCTATGACAGCCAGAGCACGCGTGTGGTCAAGGTCGACAGCGGTGAGGCCATACCTCCAGGAACCCCGCCTCGGTACGTCTGGGACATCACGGTCACTCGCTACGACTCCGTGCCGGGTTCCCCTTGGTTGGTCAATGTTCTGGAGCCGCTGACGGACCGGCCATGCTGAGGCCGTCTCGGGTTGCCTTGCTGACGGCCGCAATGCTCGCCGCTCCTAGCCCGCTGAGTAGTGCCATGGCAGCTCCGCCCGTCGAATGCGCCAGAAAGGATGCGCAGACCGGCATCTGCCTAGTTGAGGCAACCTCTCAAGGACAGACAGCAGACGAGGTCGGGCAAGGAACCGGAAGCCCTAGTGAGGAAGGTCCGCAGGCTAGGGGTGGGGTCTCCGCACCTAGCCCGTGCACGTACAGCGTGGCCGAGCCGCAGCCGGCGCCGGACAGCGTGGTCTGGCAGGGGCAGACCGCGGCCGATGGCGTGGTGTACGTGCGGGCCTGTCCGCGCGGGGACGGGTCGGGCCTCGCCGCCGTCCTCGTCTTCGTGCCGAACGGCTCGGTGCCACCGGCACCCCCGGTGGATCCGCGGGTCTTAGCGGAGCAGGCCATCGCATCGCTGGTGATGCGCGCGCCGGAGATCCGGATGGCTCCGCCTCCGGGCTCGACCAGCGGGCTGGTCGGCCTGCCGGTGTGGATGTGGACCGAGCGGGGTGAGCAGTTCCTCGGCCCGACCCGGCAGTCGGTGTCGGCCGGTGGGGTCACGGTCACCGCCGTGGGCGAGGTGAGCCGCATCGCCTGGGACATGGGCGACGGCACCACCGTCGTCTGCGGCGCCGGGACGCCGTACACGCCCGGAGCTGCAGGGGAGTCCCCGGACTGCGGCCACGTCTACGCGCAGGCGTCGACCCGGCATGCGCCCGGGGGCGCGTGGCCGATCACCGCGACGAGCACCTGGACGATCACTTGGTCCGGCGGTGGCCTGTCGGGGACGGAGACGCTGGAGCTGTCGTCGTCGGCGGAGTTGGTCGTCGGTGAGCTTCACGTCCTCAACCAGGACGGCGGCAGCCGATGACCCGCACCCAGTCCCCGAGCACCGGCGCCCCGGGTCGCGCCGCGGCACTCAACGGATTGGCGGCGGCGCTGCCGCCCCCGCGCCGCCGCCGTCGCCCGGCGCTGCTGGCGTTGGCGGTGGCCATGGTGGTGCTCGGTGCGCTCGGCGCCGCCTACCTGGCCACGTCGCTGGGACAGACGTCCCCGGTCATCGCGGTCGCCCGCGAGGTGCCCTGGGGGCAGCCGATTACCGCCGCCGACCTGGTGCAGGCGCAGGTGTCCGCCGAACCGGCCCTGGATCCGATCCCGTACGCCGAGCGGGACCAGGTGATCGGCATGGTCGCGGCCACCACCCTGACGCCGGGGTCGCTGCTCACCCGCGAGGCGCTCACCACGCAGCCGCTGCCGCCTGCCGGTCAGCAACTGGTCGGCGTCGGTGTGGCGGCGGTCCAGCTGCCCGCGACGCCACTGCGACCCGGTGACGACGTGCTGCTGGTCCCGGTGGCCGGCAGCGGTGCGGCGGGGGCACCGGACACCGCGGGAGTGCCGGGCACGGCGGGAACGCCCGACCCGGTGGCGGCCACGGTGGTGCGGTCCGGATCGCCGGGCACCGACGGGCTGCGGGTGGTCGACGTGCTCGTCGACGCCGCCGACGGGCCGGACGTCGCGGCCCGCGCGGCCGCGGGTCTGGTCGCCATCGTCGTGGTGGCCGGCGAGTAGGCGAGGGGCGGCCGCCGTGTTGATCGCGCTGTGCTCGGCCAAGGGCGCCCCCGGCGTGACCACCGCCGCGCTGGCGCTGACGCTGTCCTGGCCGCGCGCGGCGGTGCTGGCCGAGCTGGACCCGGCCGGGGGCGACGTGCTGGCCGGCTACGGCCGGGCGCGGCTGGCCGCCGGCGGGCTGACCGAGCTGCAGCTGGCTGCCCGACGCGGCGGGCTCGCCGGGCAGCTGGACGCCCATCTGGTGCGGCTGGACGCCGGCGGGCGGGCGCGGCTGCTGCCCGGTCTGTCCGATGCGGCCACCGCGCGGCACGTGGACTGGGAGCGGCTGGCCGGCGCGCTCGCGTCGGTGGAGGACGGCGCGGTCGACGTGCTGGCCGACTGCGGGCGGCTGCGGGCCGCGCACTTCCCGGCCGCGGTGCTCCGCCGGGCGGCCGCGGTGGTCGTGGTGACCGGGTCGACGCTGCGGGCGGTGCGCGCGAGCGCCCAGGCGGTCGCCGAACTCCGCGACGAGGGAACCGGACTGGGCCCGGGGGCCGGCGCGTTGGCGGCGCTGGTGGTGGGGCCGGGGGAGCCGTACGGCGAGCGGGAGATCGGCGAGGCGGTGGGCGTGCCGGTCGTGGGGGTGCTGCCGCGGGACGCCCGGGCGGCGGCGGTGCTCAGCGACGGCACCCCGGCCGGGCGGCTGTTTCCCCAGTCGGCGCTGCTGCGGGCCGCCCGGTCCACGGCGGTCGGGCTGGCCGGGGTTGCCGCCGCCCGCGAGGGCCGGCTGACCCCGCCGCCGTCGATCCCACCGCCGTCGAGCTCCTTCATTTCGACGACCGCCGGAGGCGGCCGTGGCCGCTGACCCGATGACCGACGGTCGACCCGCCCGGCGCCCCGTCCGGGACCTGGACGAGCCACCGGCCGCGTTGGACTGGGCGCTGGTGCGCCGGCTGCACGAGACGACGGCGACGGCCCTGGCCGAGGAGCTCAAGCGCCGCCCGGCATTGACGCCGGGAGCGCAGCAGGAGCTGGCCCGCACCCTGGTCCAGGACGGCATCGACGGGCTGGTGCGCGAGCGGATGCGCGCCGGGCAGCCGGTGCCCACCCCGGCCGAGGAGCGGGCGATCGCGGAGGCGGTGTTCGCCGCGCAGTTCGGGCTGGGCCGGCTGCAGCCCTACGTGGACGACCCGCGCGTGGAGAACATCGAGGCGCACGGGCACGACAACGTGTGGATCGGCTACGCCGACGGCCGCGACGTCCGGGTCGGCCCGATCGCCGACTCCGACGAGGACCTGGTCCGGCAGCTGCAGCACATCGCCGCCCGCCTCGGCCGCGCCGAGCGGACGCTGACCACGGCCAGCCCGCTGCTGACCATGCGGCTGCCGGACGGGTCCCGGCTGGCGGCGGTGATCGAGACGGTGCCGCGCCCGCAGCTGGTGATCCGCCGGCACCGGATCCGCGACGTCGACCTCAATGACCTGATCGGGCTGCGGGCGCTGGACCGGCCGCTGGCGGAGTTCCTGCGCGCGGCGGTGCGGGCGCGGAAGAACCTCGTGGTCACCGGCGGGCAGGGCGCCGGCAAGACGCTGCTGCTGCGGGCGCTGGCCAACGAGCTCCCGGCCGGCGAGAACCTGGCCACCATCGAGAAGCACTTCGAGCTGCTGCTGCACGAGCTGCCCGACCGGCATCCCCGGGTGGTGCCGTTCGAGGCGCGGGAGGGCACCGGCGAGCGCGGCCCGGACGGCCGCCGCCTCGGCGAGGTGACGCTCACCGAGCTGGTGGAACAGGCGCTGGTGATGAACGTGTCCCGGGTGTGGCTGGGGGAGGTGCGCGGCGAGGAGGCGTGGCCGCTGATCGAGGTGATGGAGGCCGGCGAGGGCGGCTCGGCCTGCACCCTGCACGCCCGCTCGGCCGCGCACGCCTTCGAGCGGCTGGCCAACCTGTGCATGCGCGGCCGGCCCGGGGTGACCCCGGAGCACGCCTACCGGTCCTGCGCGTCGGCGATCGACCTGGTCGTGCACCTCGCCACCGTCGACGAGCGGTGGGCCGGCGGGGAGCGGCACCGGTTCGTCAGCCAGGTCGTGGAGTGCAACGGCATCGGCGAGGGCGGGCGCCCGGCGCTCACCGAGGTGTTCGCCCCCGGCCCGGACGGGCGGGCGGTGGCCGAGCACGATCCGGTGGACCTGGCCGACTACACCCGCGTCGGCTTCGATCCCGCCTGGCTGCGGCCCGCGCCCGGGCGCTGGGCCGGGGCGACCGGGAGCCGGCGGTGAGCGGCGCGGGCCTGCTGGCCGGGGCGTGCGGGGCGCTGCTGGTGGGCGGCCTGCTGCTGGCCGCCCAAGCCCTCACCGCCCCGGCGGCGCCGGCCCGGCCGCCGCGCCGCCGGCGGCGCGCCGCGGCGCCGGGCGATCCGCGCGGAGCGCGGCGCCGGCGGGTGCTGTGGGGGACCGCCGGCGCGGTGGCGGCCGGAGTGTGGCTGGAGTCGGGATGGCCGGTCGGCGGCGCCCTCGCCGGGGGCGCGGTGGTCGGGGTGCCGTGGCTGCTGGCGCAGTTCGCCGGCGGCACCGCCGCGGTGGAGCGGCTGGAGGCGCTGCAGGAGTGGGTACGCCGCGGCTCGGACGTGCTCGCTGCCGGCGGCGGGCTCGAGCAGACGCTGATCCGCTCGGCGCGCACCGCGCCCGCCCCAATCGAGGCGGAGGTGGCGACGCTGGCCGCCCGGCTGCAGGCCCGGTGGCCGACGTCGCGGGCGCTGCTGGCCTTCGCCGACGACCTCGACGACGCCGCCGGGGACCTGGTGGTCGCCGCGCTGCTGCTCGGCGCGGAGCTGCGCGGGCCGGGGCTGGCGCGGGTGCTGACCGAGCTGGCGGGCAGCCTCACCGACGAGGTCACCATGCGCCGCAAGGTCGAGGCCGACCGCGCCAAGCCCCGCGCCAACGCCCGCTGGCTGCTGCTGATCACCCTCGGCGCGGCCGGCCTGGCCGCGCTCAACGGGGACTACCTGGCGCCCTACGGCACCGTCCTGGGCCAGCTGGTGCTAGCCGCCATCGGCGGGCTGATCGTCGGCTGCCTGCTGTGGATGCGCCGGCTCACCGCCCCCGCGCCGTCGGCCCGTTTCCTGGTCGACCCCGACCGCGGCCGCCGGGCCGGGCGCGAGCCGGAGGAGGTGCCGGCGTCGTGAGCGGTCTCCAGGCGGCCCTGATCGGCGCCGGCGCGCTCGTGGGACTGGGGCTGTTTGTGCTGCTGCGCGCGGTCCTGGTGGTGGAGCAGCCGCGGCTGGCCGACGCGCTGGCCCGCCTGGACGGGCGCCCGGCCCCCGTCCCGGCCGGAGCCGGACCGGCGGCGGGGGACCGGTGGGCGCGCGCGGCCGGCCGCGCCGGGACGTGGGCCGCGGCCCGGCTGCCCGCCGCCGGGCGGCGGGCCCCGGCGCAGGCGCTGGCGCTGATCGGCTGGACGCCGGAGGGCTACGCCGCCCGCAAGATCGGCCTGGCCGCCTTCGGCGCGGTGTTCGCGCCGCTGCTCACCGCCGTGCTCGGCGTGGCCGGCGTCCGGCTGCCGGTGCTGGTGCCGGTGGCCGGGTCGCTGGCGCTGGCCGGCGGGCTGTTCCTCGTCGTCGACCTCGTGGTGCGCGACCAGGCCGCCGAGGCGCGCGCCCAGCTGCGCCGCGCGCTGTGCTCCTACCTGGACCTGGTCAGCCTCCGCCGCGACGCCAGCGAGGGGCCCACCATCGCCCTGGAGCGGGCCGCCGCCGTCGGGGAGGGCTGGGTGTTCCGGCGGATCACCGACGCGCTGCTAACCGCCCGGCTGGCCGGCGACCCGCCCTGGGACGGGCTGCGCCGGCTGGCCGCCGACACCGGCGTCGGGGAGCTGGCCGACGTCGCCGACATCGCGGTGGTCGCCGCGCAGGAGGGCGCCTCGATCGCCCCCACCCTGCGCGCCCGCGCCGCCTCGCTGCGGGTGCAGCTGCTGGCCGAGGAGGAGGCGGCGGCCAACACCGCCAGCGAGAAGCTCACCGCCCCCGTCGCGCTGCTGTCGATCGCGTTCCTGCTGCTGTTCCTCTATCCCGCCCTGGCCCGGCTGCTGGCCACCTGACCGCCCACCCCGACCGAGAAGGACACCCCCGATGATCCCGTTGATCAGCATCCTCACCGCGCTCATGGCGGCGCTGCGCGACCGGCTCCGCGCGGTCCGGGCCGCACCGGAGCGGGGCTCGCTGTCGGTCGAGCAGGTGGTCATCACCGTGGCCCTGATCGGCATCGCCGTCGCGCTGGTGGCGGTCATCGCCAACGCTGTCACCTCGCGCTCGTCCCAGATCCAGTAGCGCCGTGGCCCGCCCCGCCAGCCTCCGCGGCCCCGAACCGCCGGCCCGGCCCGGCCGTGCCCGGGGCGGCCGGACCGCCGGCGCGGCAGGCCGGAGGCCGTCGGGGGAGCGCGGCGCGGCGTCGGTGGAGCTGGCGGTCACCTTCCCGGTGGTGCTGCTGCTGGTCATGACGCTGATCCAGGCGGCGCTGTGGTTCTACGCCCGCTCCGTCGCGCTCGGCGCCGCGCAGGAGGGCGCCCGGGAGGGCCGGGTGCAGCCTGCCTCGACCGCCCGCGCCCAGTCCGCCGCGGAGGACTTCCTCGACCGCACCGCCGCCGACCTGCTCACCGGCCGGGACGTGACGGTGAGCGGCTCGCCGGCCAGCATCGCGGTGACGGTCACCGGCACCTCGCTGAGCCTGTTTCCCGGCCTGCCGGGATGGTCGGTCACCCAGACCGCCGTCGGTCCCGTCGAACGGCCCGCACCGTGAGCGCCGGTGTGGGGGAGCGGGGGTCGGTGTCGGTGGAGCTGGCGCTGCTGGCCCCGGCGTTCCTGCTGCTGCTGTCCTTCGCCGTCCTCGCCGGGCGCGCCCAGATCGCCGAGGGCGCCGTGCAGGAGGCGGCCCGGGCCGCCGCCCGGGAGGCCTCGCTCGCCCGCGACGCCGCGACCGCCGCCGCGCTGGCCGGCGAGCAGGCCGAGCGGACCCTGGCCGCCCAGGACCTCCGCTGTGAGGGCACCCGCGTCGACTTCGACACCGCCGGCTTCGCCGCGCCGCCCGGCGAGCCCGGGGACGTCACCGTCACGATCAGCTGCGCCGTCGGCATAGCCGACCTGCTGGCCCCTGGCCTGCCCGGATCGATCACCGTCGAGGCGGCCTTCACCAGTCCCGTCGACGCCTACCGCGAGCGATGAGCACCCGGCAGCGGCTCCGGCGGCCGTACTCCGAGCGCGGGGCGATCAGCGTGTTCCTCGCCGTCCTCGTGCCCGGCCTGCTGCTGATCATCGGCCTGGCCGTCGACGGCGGCGCCAAGGTGGCCGCCACCCAGCGCGCCGACGCCATCGCCGACGAGGCCGCCCGCGCCGGCGGCCAGGCCCTCGACGTCGCCGCCGCCCTCGCCGGGCAGGTCCGGGTGGACCCGGCCGCCGCAGTCGCCGCGGCGCAGGGCTACCTGGCCCGCAACGACGTGGCCGGTGTGGTGACCGTCGTCGACGGCGACACCCTGCAGGTGACCACCACCATCACCCAGCCCACGACCTTCCTCGGGCTGATCGGCATTGCCACCCTGACCGTCGAGGGCTCCGGGACCGCCGACCTGGTCACCGACGAGAGCGGGGGAGCGGGCCCATGACCACCACCGCGCGGACGACCGACCTGCTGCGCCGGCTGGTCGCCCTCCTGGTCCTGGCGACCGGGGTCCTCGGCGTGCCCGCCGCGCTGTGGCGGCTCGGCGGCGCGTACCTGCCCGATGAGCTGCCGTCCTGGGCGGAGGTCACCGCCGCGCTGAGCGGACCGGACACCGGCGCGCTGTTCCTCGGGCTGCTCGTGGTCGTCGGCTGGGCCGCCTGGGCGGTCCTCGCCCTGTCGGTGGCCGTCGAGTTGGCCGCACAGTTGCGCGGACTGCCGCCGCTGCGCCTTCCCGGCCTCGCGGCGCCGCAGCGGCTGGCCGGGCTGCTGGTGGCCGCCGTGGTCGGCGCCGGCTCCGCGCCGCTGCTCGCCGTGCCCGCGCTGGCAGGACCGCCGGTCGGAGTCGAGCAGCCGGTCGAGGAACCCGCGCCGGCGCCCGTCCCGGCCCCGGATCCTCCTCTGGCCGCCCCCTCGACCCAGGGCCCGACCTACACCGTGCAGCCACGGGACACCCTCGGCCGCATCGCCGCCCACTACCTGGGCGACTGGACCCGCTTCGAGGAGATCGTCGACCTCAACCGCGGCCGGACCCAGCCCGACGGCGGCGCGCTCGGCGATCCCGGGTCGATCCGCCCGGGCTGGGTGCTGGTCCTCCCCGCCGACGCCGCCGTCCCCGCCGGCGACCCGACGGCGGCTGCGGTGACCGTGCAGCCCGGGGACACCCTCGCCGACATCGCGGCGGAGCGCGGGCTGGACGGCTGGCGGCCGATCTTCGACCTCAACGCCGGCGAGCCCCTGCCCGGCGGCGGCCTGTTCACCGATCCTGACCTCATCCAGCCCGGCCAGGTGCTGGACCTGCCCGCCGTCGCTGCACCCGTCCCCGCGCCGCCTCCGCCGGCCGACACCGCGCCCCCGCAGACGACCCCACCGCCGGGGGACGGGCCGACGCCGCCTCCCGAGGCGCCGTCGACGGCACCGGCTCCGCCCCGGGACGCGAACCCTTCTGCCGCTCCCGATCCGACGCCCACTGCCGCGGACGACGACGCCGAAGAGCAGTCACCATCGGAGCTGGCGGCCATGCTCACCGGCGCCGGAGCCCTGCTCGCCGCCGGCCTCGGAACGGCGTGGCTCGCCCACCGCCGCCGGCGCCTGCGCCGCCGCCGGACCGGCCGCCGGCTGGCTCCGCTGCCGCCGGAGCTGGCCGCCACCGAGACCGCCCTCACCTCCGCGGCCGAGGCCGGCCGGGCTGACTACGCCGCGCTCGACCGCGCGCTCCGCATCCTGTCCGTGCTCGTCGCCGAGGACCCCGGCGGGCGCCTGCCCGACGTCGTCGCCGCCCGGCTGGACGACCGCCAGCTGCAGCTGCGGCTCGCCGCGCCGGCCGACCGGCCACCGCCGCCTCCGTGGACCGCCGACGACGACGGTCTGTGGTGGTCCGTCGAGCTCGACGCGGACACGGGCGTCGACGGCGCCGTGGCCCGAGCCCGGCTGGCCCCGTACCCGACGCTGGTCAGCCTCGGCACCGACGGCCGGCAGCGCTGGCTGCTCGACCTCGAGCACCCCGGCGCCGTGCGGGTCAGCGGACCGGCCGACCGGCGGGAGGACCTCGCCCGCTTCCTGGCCGCCGAGCTCGCCGTCAACGGCTGGTCGGACCTGCTCACCGTCACCGCCGTCGGGTTCGGGGGCGAACTCATCGACCTCGCCCCCGACCGGATCCGCTCGGTCGAGGAGGCCTGCGCTGCCGACCTGCAGACCGTGCTGAAGGAAGTCGGCGAGCGCGACGACGAGGACGTGCTGCAGGGGCGGCTGCAGGCAGCGACCGGCACCGGCTGGATGCCGCACGTCGTCCTCGCCCCGCACCGCCCCGACGACGGCGACGGCCTGGCCGAGGCCGCCGCCGCACTGCGCGGCCGGAGGGACCGCAGTCCGGTCGTCCTGGTGCTCGGTGCCGAGCCGGCGCAAGAGGGCGACGAGTGGCTGGTCACGGTGACCGAGGACGGGTCGCTGCACCTGCCTGCTCTCGGTCTGCACCTGCCGGCGCCTCAGCTCACCGTTCAGCAGGCCCGCGACATCGCCACGCTGCTGGCCTTCGAGCGCGACGCCGCAGACCAGCCCATCCCCGCCGCCGAGGGCGACCGGCCCTGGCAGGCACACACCGACGCCGGCGGCGCCCTGCGCGACGACGTGCTCCCGCGTGAGAGCGGCGAGCCAACCGCACCCGTTGCCCCGCTCCGGCCCAGCCAGCGCGGCTCCTCGGCTGCCGCGCCCGACCCGGCGCCACCGCAGTCGGCCGACAGTGGTGGAGCACCCACCGGGCCCCCGGCCGGCGACGGTGTCGCGGCGGTCGACCGTCCCCGCGCGACCGGATTGCGCAGGAGGCTCGAGGACGACCTCGAGCAACTGGACCGCGACCTCGCCGACTGGTGGGATCCCGACTGCACCCGGCCGCGGCTGACCCTGCTCGGCCCGGTCAGGCTGCGCGCACACGGCGACGAGCAGGCCGTCGCCAAGTCCGGGCTGCGCCGCCGCTACGAGGAAGCGGTTGCCTACCTCGCCACCCGCCCGCACGGCGCCACCGTCGACGAGGCCGCCACCGCCCTGGAGCCCGCGCGCGGTGGGAGGAGCGACCCGGTCAGTGCCCGCGCCTACGTGCACCGGATCACCGCCGGCGCCCGCGCTTGGCTCGGCACCGACCCCGCCACCGGGGAGAAGCACCTCAGCTCCGGGCACCGCGGCCCCTACGCGCTCACCAACGTCCTCGTCGACGCCGACCTGTTCCGCCAGCTGCGCGCCCGCGCCGGCGTGCGCGGCGACGACGGCATGCCCGATCTGCTGGCGGCGCTGCAGCTGGTGTCCGGACCGCCCTTCGCCCAACGTCCCTCAGGCTACGAGTGGCTCGGCGGCCTGGACCTCACGCTCACCGCGGCGATCTGCGATGTCGCCCACCAGGTCGTCACGGCAGCACTCGCTCATGACGACCTGGATGCCGCCCGTGCCACCAGCGCCACCGCGCTCCTGGTCGCGCCGGACGACGAAAGGGTCCTGCTGGATGCCATGCGGGTCGCCTATCGCGCAGGCAATCGCGCCGAAGCCGAGACCTACGTCGCCCGCCTCATCGACGTCCACGACGGGGACGATGAGATGGACCTACCCCTCAGCACCGCTGAGACCATCACCCGCGCTCGCCGTCAGTACCTCGATCGCGCTTCGTGAGGACACATGCCGGCAAGGCGACGCTCTTCAGCTACCTGGCGTTGGCAGCTTGATGGGGCTTGCGGATCTCACATCCCGGCCTGTGACGAGACGTCCTCCTTCTGCCAGACGTCCGCACTGTGGCTGGCCGAGTGGGACCAAAACCAGCGATCAATGATCACGCCAGTGACATTGTGGCGTTCTGGCAGTCGCTGACGGTGTCCTGTCAAGCCAAGTACGATATCGAAGGGGATCCGAACGTCGACGACTCTGCTGCACAAATCTGGCAATTCCTGCACGCTCTCGGTTACAGGTGTGCTCAATAGCACAATCTCGTCAACGGGTAGCCTGTTTCTGGCCGCGAGCGCCACGACCTCACCTCCGTAGCTGTGAGCGAAGACTGTTCGAAGTCCTGCGGGTGCGCGATCCGTCGCCCAGTCGACAAGATCCTGTGCGGCCAACTGTCGATGACTGCCCCGGAGGGATCCGTCCCAACTGAAGCGCGCACCTCGCTGATATAGGTCGGATCGATGGTGGCAATGAATAAACTGGAAGAAGTCCCCAGTCGGTCGCCACCAGTCGCCCCTCCAGGCCCAGGTTCCATGCACCATGGTGGATACGGCGTTCGCGTGTTGTTGATTCGGTTGTGGCGTCTGCAGATGCGCTGGCTGCTCGAGGTTGACCGGAGCGAAAGCTGCTGCGGCAATCTCTCGAGTTATCGGATCGGTAGACCTGAGTGCCCGACCAAGGCGCTGACGAAGCAAGTCGCTAACTGCACGAATGCGGGAGGCCCAACGTGAAGTCAGGCGATTCCAGCATCGCCACTCCCAATCGTAGCCATCCCACCAGGTCAAGTCGTCAGGGTAGCTAGTTGCGTTTGGGTCGGTCAGTGACCACCGAGGGAAACGGAAAACCTGCCACGGGCTCTCGGGTGAGGCAAGGATGCGCCAGAGGGCGGAGGCTGCAGTTGCCGACTCACGTTCTAGTGGGCTCCGCAGCAGTTCGACCAAGAAGACAACCGCGTCATCCAGTCTGGCGGAATTCGCTAAGCTCTCCCAGCGACGAACGCGCGCAGAATCGGGTTCTTCATCGAAGGTAGCTGTCTGTAAGCGCTCTAGCGGGTTGTCCTCGTTGGAAGGCTGTCGTTCGAGCAGCCGGGTGGAAAATCCGAGCTGGGTCAGTTCGACGAATATATCGGCGAGCGCCTCTCGGCGACCAAGCGCCCAAGTTGCTAGTCCGGCCGCGCGACACGCGTTCGTGCCTTCATTTATAGGGATAGCAACTAAGCTCGTAGGTCCGTCAAGAATTTCGATCGATTCGGGGAGTCCATCAGAAGACTCGGTCACTAGATTGTCCTAAGGGGCGGGCGGCGATTGCCGCAAGGTGCAGCTGTCCACCCGCGGTATCGGCAGACCGCTCGATGACCTTGACGGGAGAGGTGCCGGGCTCGCGCCCGCGCAGGTCCGCGGCGCTTACCTCGAGCGGAGGCGCCGCCAGTACGTGAGGCCGCCATAGAAGCCCGCACGTCGGCATCTTGGTGTTCGTCGTCCCGCCGCGCCGCGTCGCGATCCTCATGGACGAGCTCATCGGCCTCTACCCGCTGACGCCCGGCGGCACGACTGGCCCGTGGTGGATCGCCCGGACCGCCGACGGCATGACCGTCGCCGTGATCAGCTGGGAGGACCTCCTCACCCGCATCGCCGGGGTCGCTGACCAGGCCGTCGCCGAGGACACCCGCCAGCTGCTGGGCCTGGTGCGCAAGGTCGATGACCACAGCTTCGTCCCGTGGACCATCGAGCAGCGCACCGACCAGGACCTGCCCCGCCGCATCCTGACGTTGGCGTCGGTCGTCGACACCGTTCACCGGCGTCTGCTCACCTGCGGCGCTGCGACCACCACCGGGCGTCGGCAGACGATCACCCGCGGCGGACCGCTCGCGTACGGCAAGCGAATGCGGCTGGGCAACGCCGTTGTGACCCTCCGAGTGAGCTTGGAGCTGTGGGCTCGGCACGGACGGTCCCCGCTGTGGCTGACGTTCAGCCGCAGCACGGCGGCCGCCGCCCACCGGGCCTTCCCCGGGCAGGTGATCGAGGCCGACGGCTGGATCGCCGTGCCGGTGGAGCTGCCGGTCAGCACGTTTCAGGCCGGTGTCGTCGACCACCTGCAACGGTGGCTGACCGACGCCGGCCAGCGGCTGGCCGCGGCGCTCGCGGGGCAGGTCCCGCCCGACGACGGCGACTTCGACGACGGCGACTCCGACGGCGACTCCGACGGCGACCTTGAGCCCGGCGGCTCCGAGGAAGGTCCCGACGTCTAGGTGGTTCCGGCGCCGAACAGGGGCGCCACAAGTCCGGTCAGCGTGAGCGCCAGAGACACCAGAGCCACGGACGCGATCATGCCTGCTGGCTGCTCGGCTTGAGCCTGGCCCGTCGACTATTCGGCGGCCGACCGGCCAGGCTCTTCGTCGTCTCAGGACAAACCGGCGACGGCAGCCTCGTACTCAGCCGCCACGGACGGGGGCAGCTCGCCAGTGACACGGACGAGGATCGGGCCGGCCAGGTAGTGATACTCCGTGCCAGCGACCGGGCCGAGGCTCTGCAGGGCCTCCTGGATGTAGTCCGACCGGGCTTGCGCGTCGGCGTCGTTGGCGAACACCTCGATCGAGCCGCCCCCCTCGTTGCCAGGCTCGGCTGGGTCGATCGGCGCGCCAACGCGACTGTCGGCGAACGCCACCTTGGACACGTACTGCCCCGGCCGCCCGATGAGGTCGTTCGCGTCGTTGGCCTCCGTGATCACCGCGCTGTCGGTGATGGGCAGCCCGGCGTCCTTCAGGCTGGCCAGGGCGGTCTCCGCGTCCATCGCCTGGGCACTCGTGGACGGTGCGGCCGCGGTCGCGGAGTCGGGTGCGGCGGCGCTCGGGCTGGACTCGGTGACCTGGGCGGTCGCCTCCGCGGAATCCCCACCCCCGCAGCCGGCGGTGAGCGCCGCCGCCGCGATGGTCACGATGATCGTCTTGCGCATGAGGTAGGTATCGGCAGGCTGGCGTCAACTCCGGATCGTCCCCGCTGCAGCCCCGCCCGGTCGCGGTGGCGTCCGGTAGCTGTTGGGCCGCCCTTCGCCCGGTCCGGCGACGCCCCCCCGACGGTGGGGTGATGCGGGCGTGACCGCAGACGTGACGGCCGCCCTCGTGTTCGCAGGGCAGCCCCACGGCGGAGGTCGAGCGGGGTAGCCGAGAGTCACGTTGCCTATTCGTCCGGATGCCGCTGGTCAAGAACCCTCATGCATCGAAGGCGTGGCTAATGCTGCCCGACTCGTCGTCGACTATTCGACCAAAGGCAAGTATTCGGGGCAGTATGCATTTACCGCCAGGTACACGACGCCGTCCGCCTCTGAGGCCATGAGTCCACTGTTGATGAAGAATGACTCCACCTCGCGGTCGCTCATGCCCTGGTCGAAAGCGGCGCAGATGTCATGGCCGAGGCTGGCCACATCCGCATCTGAGTACCCAGGGTCGCCGGCATTCCCCGATGGGTCGCTGTCGTAGTCGGTCGAGTAGTCGGTATTTCCTGACGTGTCCCCGCCCCCGCCAGAGTCCGGAGTGGGATCGTCGCACCCGTCGAACACGCTCATCACAAATGCGATGGCAACGATCGCACCGAAAAAGCGCATGAGAAGGCCCTCATCTCCGGACGTAGGTGGCGTCGCTGTTGGTTCCCAAGGCTCTGTCGGCAGCGCAGGCGTGACGCTGAAGCCGAGCCTTCGACGAGTCGGCACCCCAGACCGCCTATTGGACCTCCTTCCCTCATGCCGTCACGCGCCGCGCTCCACGTAGGCGGATCATCCCCACGTTCCGAGCGGCGAAGCACAGCCCCCGGTGGCCCCGTCGGTGGCTACTCCAGCGGGGCGTCGGGTGGGCTCTCGTGCCTTCGAAGGGGGTCACACCGTTCAGATGTCGCTCGGCCAGTGCTTGATCTAGCGTCCGCCGACTCCAGGATTCGGTAGGACGGGCAGTGCGTCGGCTGCGGCGACGCACTGCTTCCGCACACGCGTGAGTTCCGCGTGGAACGCATTTCGGCCGTTGCCGTCGAGGTTGAGTGGAAGGTCCAACATGGCGATGAGCTGGTCCTCCAGCTCCCACGGGCGCTCGTGTTCGACAAAGCTGACGCGCGCGTGATCGGCCATCCATCTGGATAGTGCCTGCTCGCCTTCGACAAAGGTGTGCCTTCGACCTGACCCGACCCTGCGGAGCTGGATGCCGAGTTCTTCGGCCAGAAGACATCCCAGGGTCTTGCGCAACGTCGAACCCTCGGCGTTGCCAGCGTAATGAGTCTCGATGCGCTCACGAAGGTGGCTCTTGCTCGGCGGGCGTCCGTTCCGCGGGGGCCGCTTGGGGCTGATCCCGGTGTAGAGCAGTGTGAGACCACGCCAGCTGCGGCATCCGGTGACGTTCATCGAGGTCGGCAGGCGGTCGAACCACCAGCCATAGACGCCCGGAGCAGCGGGAACGGGGGAGGGCCTGGCGAGCACCTCCTCGCGACGCCACACCCGCTCCGGCGTCAGGAACGGAGTCGCGTCGTCGGACATGTCGGCGCTCACACCGAGGACACTAGGCCGCACGGATCGCCCGATGGCTTGCCCACGAAATGATCGTCTTGCGCATGAGGTGAACATCAGCAGGCTGGCGGCAAAAGAGATAACCATCGTGCGGTCGAAGTCGAGCACCATCGTCCCGATCGTCATGCTCTACGCCGTCGTCATCGCCGGCCCCGAGGTCGTTGAGCCAGGGCCCCACGTCAGTGAGGACCGGACCTCAGAGACGACCTGGACCTCCAACCGAGATCACCTACGTCCGTGGGGAGGGTGCGGTCCGCTTCAGCTTCATGCCGGTTTCGCCAGGATCACCTCGTCCTCCCCTTGTGGTCCGCATCTCCTACCGGTTGCATCGGTAAACCACCGGATCGTCACGCCAGCGAGGGTCCTCGGGCCGACGGCTGGGCCCAACGGCCAGGATGCCGGGCTCAACTCCGTCCAACTCATAGTCGGCCGAGCCCACGTCGGCCCACCCAGACGGAGGACGCCAGGGACGCAGAGGTCCTTGCGTCCCCAGGACGAACCCGGCCGGACTCCTGAGGTGCTCGACGCCACCGTCTGACAGTCGCAGGACGGGCGTACGGCGTGTCGCTCCTGGCGTGTCGCAGGAACTTTTCGTGCACGTCGACGACCACTACCCGGGCGTCGAGGAGGCCTGTACAGGGAGGTCAGTGCGTACGCGTGATGAGCGCAATTCGGTGCATTGACCCAGAACTAGCCGTGCGGGGCCAGGACCTTGCCCCGTCAAGGCGGTCTGGCCTCTCACCTGCGGATACGCGTTTGCTGGCGTTGGTTACCGCTTGAGAGCTGCGGACGTTCTGCGGACTAGCTGCGGACCGGTGGACGAGCAATCCAGTACTGCCCCGCGACACAGCACCGCACCGTCCCCGGGGGCTCACGCCCAGGGCGGGGCGGGTTCGCGGGCGTGCTACCGCGACGCCGGCCCCCTGCCCGGCTCGCCAGATGAGCAGTCGCGTTGAGCGGATCGGGTCCGCCGCTTAGCCAGGGGGCGTCACGCCCTCGCACTGGTTGGTGGCGAGCGAGCTGACGGCTGCAAATTCTGCCTGGTCGTGTGCGAGGCCGGAGACGACGACCGAGCCGCCGAACCCAGGCGCCACCTGGTTGGCTGCGGCGACCAGTTCGCCGCAGTGACCGGGGTCGGTTGGCGGGGCAGCCGAGGCCGCGCCTAGGCCGGCCATCGTCATGGCGACGACCGCGCCGGTGATGAGTCCTGTACGGGCGACGATCCTCACGAGATCTACCTCCGCACTCCGGGCTGCCGCCCTATGCCACGGCAGCGAGGACGACGTGACGGTAGATGGCGAGACCCGGAACGGGCAGGGGCCTTGGGCTCTGCGGATGCTCTCGGCCGGCCAGTGAGCTCCGCCGGTCACCACGTCGGCAAAGCTTCAGTGTGGCGCGACGCCGCCCCGCCCCGGGGGTTTCACGACCAGGGCGGGGCGGGTTCGCGGGCGTCGTTACCTCGACGCCGTCTCGGACAAACCCTCGAGGCACTCGCCGATCGCGTCATGCAGCGCACGCAGCCGGTCGATGTCGGCGTTGAACGACCGCATCGCCACTATCGTCACAGCTATAACCACGTTGTGTGAGCGAAGCACCACACGGCCTGGAGCGACCCACAACTCCGCGCCGGTGTTCTAAGCCACCTAGGCTGTACTGCCTGATCAGCCGACCGCTGCGAGGCTGGCGAACACGATGATGTTGTCCTCGTAGTCCCCCGAGTCCTCGTCGAACGCTCCGCCGCACGTGATGAGGCGGAGGCCAGCGTGGTCGATGTCGCCGTAGACCTCTTCGGTCGGGAAGTCGTCCTTGGCGTGCTCCTCGACGCGGTCGACGCGGAAGGTCGCAACGGTGCCATCGGCGCGGTCGACGACGACGGTGTCCCCGGGGCGCAGCTCCCGTAGGCCGTAGAAGGCTCCCGGTTCGCCCTCCCAGTCCACGTGGCCGGCGAGGACAGCGGGCCCGAGCTGGCCGGGGGTGGGGCTGCCGTCGTACCAGCCCACGGGATAGGCCCCCGGCGGAACCTCCATGGAGCCGTCCCGCTCCAGGCCGAGCTCCATGACCTGGGATGTGGCTCCGAGGGCCGGTATCTGGACCCGAGTGGGAGTGCTGGCCGGCAGTTGCGGTGCGGTGACCGCCGAACTGGCCAGCTCGGCAGCTGGCACGGACGGGGTCGCGGTCGCGGGGACCGGCGGGGCGACCACGGCGAGGGGCTCGTCGAGTCGGACGGGGTCGTTCGCGCCCTGGGGCAGGACGACGACCGCGGCGATTCCTGCGGCGGCGAGCACCGCCGATGTGCACCCCCAGACACGGGCGGCACGTGGCCGGGCGCTACGGACAGCCCGGCGACTGGGCTGTCCGTAGCGGGTGACTCGGGGCGGCCGGGCGAGCAGGACCTCAAGCTGGGCGTCGGTGCTCGACGCTTGCGCCGAAGGGAGTGGCGGGGGGTACGCCCCGACGATGCGCACCGCGCCACCCGCCCCGGCCACGGTGTGGCCGGGGCGGGTGTCGGGTGCGCGGTGCCGCACGTCGCGAAGGTCAGACGGTCGCGCGGGAGCTGCGCCGGGCAGCGAACGCGGCCCCACCGGCCGCGGTTAGAGCGACGCCGCCCAGGACGTAGGGCAGCGCGCTGGCGTCGCTGGACGAGCTGCCGTCGCCGGCGGCCACGGCCCCCGCCGGACGGCTGGTCACCTGGCTCGTGGTACCGGGGGTCACCTGGCTCGTGGTGCCGAGGGCCATGGCGGCGGTGACGGTCCCCGGGTTAGCGACGTAGTCGTGCTCCTCGCAGGCCACGCCGGGAACGCCAGTGGAGCCGGTGCCGATGGGGCCATCCAGGCCGTTCGGGTCGCTCGTGTCGGCGTCGTAGACCGCCTGGGCGTCCGCCTGCGAGACGAAGTCCGGGCAGTTGTATCGGTCGGCGGCCTGGGCGGTGCCCGCGAAGCCGAAGGACAAGGCGGCCGTCATGAGGATGCCGGCGGCGGCGGTGGTGCGGAGACGCATGTTCTCTCCCGGTGAGGGGTGCTGAGGTCCCCGTCACCATCTCCCGCTGTGCTTCTCGACCCGGGCATCCGTCGCGGCGTGCTCAAACGGAACAGGTTCTCCTCCATTAGCAACCTTTGCCTGCGAAGTCACTTCTGCCACTGGAGTCCCTGCGTCGGACTGCAGCAGAGTCGTGGCGGTTAAGGCAGGCGCACCTGCTCCGGCCTCACCGACGTCAGATGCCGACCCCAGCCGTAGTCGTGCAACTGCCGCCAGGTGACCGCGGCGCGCCAGCCGAACCCGTCGTCGCACAGCCGCCACGCGGTCTGCTCGCCGGGCCACCACTGCCCGTCGTTGAAGACGAGGACGTCACGGGGCGGGTCGAACAGTTGCCCATGGATGAGGCGCGGCGGCTGGAACACATGTTCGATGTAGCCGCAGGCGTCGGCCGCCATACGGTGCGACACACCGCTGCTGATGTCTCGTTAGGGAGCCTCAACCTGACAGGTGACGTGGCCGCAGGACTAGTCGACGTGGTTTCTCGCTAGATACGGTCCTGCCTGGTCTACGCCACTTGGCTGGGCCTCACGGGGATGCGGGGAGACGTGTGATGGTGGGCTTGGCGATCTCGATGATGATCACGATGCTCAGGCTGACGCTTGTGATGATGGTGTGGATGATGGCGTTGTGCGTCTATCTCGGGCTCGCCATGATTGCGTTTGTTAGCTGGGGGAGCGCCTCCATGGCGGCTCGAAGTGCAGGACAGCGCCCTCCGCGCTTTCGAGGCCCTCGATTCAAGGCTCCTCGTATTCGCCTTTGATCTACGCCGGGATAGCAGTCGGCTAACGTGCTGAGTCGACTGGCGGCCTACCGGATGCCTGCGAAGCGTTCGCGGTGGTACTGGACGGCAACCTCGTCGAGTCGGTGCCGCGGATGTGTCCGCAGCGACCCAAGCGGCGTCCGGTCCGCGGTCCGGAACACCCGGGCGCCGTCGATGTAGATGGCGCCCTTGTCGAACAGCACGTGATCGTTGGGGCACAGGCACAGGACGTTCTCGACGACGTCGGGGCCATCGTGAGGGCGGCCGAGGGCTCGGATGTGGGCACCCTCGGCGTAGGCGCCGCCGTCGACCTCGAGGCGGATGCCGCACACCTGGCACGTGTGGTCGTGCAGGGTTCTTCACCCACTGGGTGATGGCGCTGTTGCGCACGACCCGTTGGCTCACGCTGACGGCACGCCCGGGAGCCTGATCGCCCTGTGGGACTGGTGCGGTGGGCGACGCGGCACCCTCACGGGTCCAGTCGGTACCCCCGTCAGCCTTCTCGAGCACGAAACGCCACACCAGCGGGCCGTCGACGCTCGGCTCAGACCAATGCTCCGCGACGATGTAGAGCCCGTCGTAGCGGTACCCGGGCGTAGGGGCATGGGGTGACCCGCGGTGAGCCCCGCGGATGACACGGACCGGCAAGCCCCGCTCCTCGGAGCGCACCAGTGCCAGGTTGCCGCGGGTCAACTCCTGGTCGCGGACCTGTCGGCCGTTGCCGTCCTGCCCGCCCTGGCCGGTGTAGATGATGCGGTCGAGGTCGTCGGGGTAGCCACCGGACACGATGATCGCGTCCGCCCATCCTCGTACGCGCCGCTGATGCCGGCCTGTCCATGCCGCGGGCGACCGCCGGCCCGCGCGGTCAACTGCGGCTCATGACTGCCGCGGACGGCGCGGTGCCCGACTGGTCGACGCTGGTCATCGAGGGGCCTGTCGGGGCAGTGGGGCGGCACGGCGCCGTGTGGTTCGAGTGGACGGCAACAGTCCACTCCAATGACTAGGGCCTCTCCTGCGGATCATGTGCGCCGTGACTGCTGGCGGTGTCCCTAAGCGGCCCATTTAGGGACAGTAGGGCGAGTCCTCCCCACCTCGACCCGCCAGGGGTTCCAGAGCAGGGGCGCCAAGAAGACGCCCAGAGTCAGCGGCGAGGGCCTGCCGCGCCGGTCCGTAAGCCCCTTCCTGGCGGAATCGGCGACTCCTAGCCTCGGTTCATGACTCGGAAGCCACTGCGGTGCTGGTTCGGGTTTCACTCCTACGTCCAGCGACATCCTGACGGCGAGCAGCCCTCGACGGTGGACGACAAGATCTGCCGGATGTGTGGAAGGCGCACCGGCCCCCCGTTCGGGAGTGCGCCGCACGTCTTTCCCGGGTGATGTTCTCAGCGGTGGTGGCGGAGGGGTAAGCGGCCAGAATGTGGCCCTAAAGCCGCCTTCAGGGACAGGGGTGGCGGCGCACAAGATCCGCAGGACAGGCCCTAGTCCCGGTCAGACGATCTACAGCGGGGTCAGGCCGGCGCCGTACGGATCACCCCACCTCCGTGGGGAGCACCTGGAGATCACCGTCTCCTTTTCTGGCTCGGGGAGGCGAGCAATCCCGACCTCCCGGAGTTCCCCATGGAGATGCTGTGGTGTGGCGGTTCCATGGACGTAGCACCAGGGCAGACGGAGACAACGGACATCGGTGAGGCGACCGGCTCGACATTGCTGGTTGTTGAGGGCGGCTCGATCACCACGGTCGATTTGGCCATGACCGTCCATCTCGATGAAGCGGCTTCCTCGGAGGTCGGCGACCCCGGCGCCTGTGGCATCCCGTTCCAACCGGCCGGCTGAGGTCCATGCCTGAAGACGGCTACTCCTCGGGGATCTGAGCCGCCAACCCGTCCGGTACCTGACCCCGGCATCATCCCCACGGCTAGTTGCAGGAACCGAAGAGCAGGCCCTCCAGCCCTTCAACGAGGGGATCACTGCCACCTCTCTGTGGGCAGTGCGCCGGCCGGAGATGCCTCAGGTCGGTCAGGACGGGATCACCCCGACAACGCGTGGGGAACATGCCGTGTTCGCCGTCGGATACGGCTGTAACAAGGGATCACCCCCACGTACGTGAGGAGTACCGAACGTCACGCTTGCGCAGCTGGTGCAGCCAAGGATCACCCCCACGTCCGTGGGCAGCATTGTCCGGTCTCGGGGTTGATCGCGATGTTGAACGGGTCACCCCCACGTCCGTGGGGAACCGAAGGCCACCCTGGTGATCAACCCTGGGAGCTTCGGGTCGCCCCCACGTCCGTGGGGAGCACCACTTCTGTCACGACTTCGCGCACGAGAACGCTGGACCACCCCCATGTCCGTGGGGACCACCACGTCATTCCCGCGTATGACCGCCTGGTTACCGAATCACCCCCACGTCCGTGGGGAGCACCGGCGGAGCGTCGCGTGTAGATGCTCGAGTACGGGATCATCCCCGCGTTTGCCATGGTGCAGACCGCTGGTGGCCGTGGCGTGACAGTTCTATGGATGGCCCACATGTCCGTGGGAGCACAACAAGCCCTGCACCGTCGCGTCCTTGGTTCGGGACTACCCCCCACGTCCGTGGGGAGCGCCCTCGGCGTGGGCTGAGGCTTCGCGAAGCGCGGATCACCCCCACACCGCGTGGGGAAACACGCCGTGTTCGCCGTCGGGTACGGCCGTGGCAAGGGATCACCCCCATGTCCGTGGGGAGCACGCCGCCGGGTTCGCCTGCGTCGCCATGACCCGGGGTTCCACTCCACCTCCGTGGCAACGCAGCATGGTGCAGCTGTTGAGCATGACGCCGGAGGGATCACCCCACGTCCCGGCTCATGAGGCGGCTCTCCGCGTAATCGAGAACTCCGCTTGGAGACCGACGTGCACGAGGTCCGTCCTGTGCCCCCTCGCGCAACGGCAGACCACGTCCGGGCACACATGTTTTTGCGTCTAGATGTGGCTGCTCAACTGCCCCTCCGCGGCCATCCCGGCCCCGCGAGCGGGTGATCACCTGCGCGGACTCGAAAGCGGCTTATCTAGCCTCAGCCACGTGCGCAGGCCCCGGCACAGGATGACTGCAGGAGCGCCTCATCCTGTGCGTGTGCGGTCCGTCTGTCGGTCGGTCCTGCCATCGGTTGGCAACTTCGTCCTGAAAGATTGAAGAGGCGAGGGATGTCTCTTCGGTACCTCACTTTCCCTCAATATTAATTTGCCTAACGCCCACTCAGTAGCGCTTACCCTTCCGTGGAAGTTCGTGAGTTTTCCTCGGCCGCCCGCAGCGTCCCCGCGGTGACGGGGCACTCACGTACCGTTGACTCGTGCTTCGCTCGGCGTGGATCAAGTGGGCTCGCGCTGTCGAGCACCAGAAGGCCTTTGCCCGGGAGATGCGGGAGTTCGACCTCGACAGCGCCTTCGAGTACGTCCAGTTCGACAACACCGGCGCCCGCGAGGACCCGCTGGTCCGGATAGACTGGCGGCTGCGGGTTAAGAAGGAGTACCCGGAGCGTTGGAGCATCCTGCTTGGTGACGTCCTGGGCGACTTCCGTGCTGCCCTAGATCATGCGATGTACGACGCGGTAGTGGCGCACGCCGGCCCGCCGACCCGTCCCGAGGATGTCTACTTCCCAATCCACACCGACGTGCACAAGTTCGGCAAGGCCCGACGGAAGCTTGCCTCCCTGGTCGCTCCTCCCGTCTGGGAGATGATCGATGCGGTTCAGCCGTTCTACGGCGGCGACCGGGCGCACACCTCCCCGTTGCAGATCCTGCGCTGGCTCTCCAATCGCGACAAGCACCGGCAGGTTCACGTAATCGGCCGGACTGCCGTCGACATGGGGCCGTTCGTTATCCGGTCTGAGGCACCGCTCGAGGTCGTCCATGAGTGGCGACGTGAAGGCGAGATCGGGCACGGCTCGGTCGTCGGACGGCTCAAGGTCCGTCGTCCTGTGGATCCGCAGTACTTCGACGTCATGCCGACGTTCGCCTTCGAGGCCTCCATCCAGATCAGCGACGAGCCCGTGGAGTACCGCCCGCTGGCCTCCGCGATGGACGTCATCCGGGAGAAGACGCTCGGGATTATGGCCGGGTTCGCCCAGTTGCTCGAGACACCGTTCCCGGAGGGTCTTGAGCTCGGTGAGCAGCACGACGCCTACGCAGTTGACCGAGGCGGTCACGCCGCCTTTTTCACCGGGCTTGACGGAGAGCGTCGGCGGCTGGCATGGCCGACTCCTGACGCCAAGTCCTGATTGCCGCGGGCAGGCAACGCCAATCCAGCACCGACAGCTGCAGGAGCACGGTGAAGATCACGTCGGTCAGGTAGATATCCCCGTCGTGCTCGACGTGGTCGACGCTGCAGAGGAAGTCGGTGCCCTTGTCGGCGGTGTCGGTGTGGTTCCACTTCTTCAGCCGTCCGGCTCGCGGGGTGTCGCACTGAGTGAACTCGCCGTACAGTTGGCCGCTGACCTCGATCGATTTCTGCCGGCGGCGCTGTCCGCACGGCGGGCTGGGGCGTGCCCTTTCACGTCGCCGGCGGTCGCAGCCCGTGGGCCTTCAGGAAGCGTCGCCAGTCGGCGACGCACTGCTGGGCCAGGCGCAGCGCATCTCGGTTGGTTGACCGTTGATTTTGTGAGCGGTAGGTAATCTGCACTCGATGCCCCTTGGGCCACATCTTGAAGGATGAGATGCGGGCCTCCATATGAGTCGGGCTCTTCCGCGTCCTGTGCTTCGCCGTATTCGCGTAGCCCCCGCAGATGGTGAGGGCTCGGCTGGCCTTGATGGCGTGGTCAATGGTGCCACGTGAGATGCGTGGGGTGATCCGATCGTCGTTGATGAGCCAATCCCCGAGACTCCAGCAGTCGAGGAAGAACTCGTCGACCCGACGCCGCATGTCTTCTCGATCGAGTCCGGCAGACGGCGTGTATGCCTTCTTGAGCCGATCGAGGGCCCGCAACACCCGTTCCCACCTTTCCCACCAGCGGGGCTGCTGGTCCGGTCGGATCTCCAACTCGGGGATCTGATCCGTAGTCCTACTGAAGTCATTCAGCGTCACGGACTTGGCTTTGGCAGTTCTCCCGCAGGCTGGACACGGCTCATCGTCTGGAACGTCGGTGCGGTCCGTCGTGCAGTCGGCGCAGGCAACGGCGCGGCTCTGCTGTCTCACGCACCCAGGGTCTCCCATGTGGTCCGGTCAGGGTGTCCTCTTGTCCACAGCCCCTCGGCCTCTTCATGGCGCGGACCAGGTGCCGCAACCAGGGGCGTTGTTAACAGGCGGCGTGGTGGCTTGATGACGAGGGAGCCCTCCGGAAGGGGTGGCGGTGCTTGACGGCGCCGTGTCCAACCGTAGGTCTTCGTGGCCCACGTTAATGCCCGCACCACCGTCTATGCCCGAAAGCTGATCGTCGCTCGTGTCCGGGCCAGGCATCGGCCCGGCGCGGGGGCCAAGCAGCTAGGCGGGAGCCGACGGACGGTGCCCAAGTGCCGGGTCCCCCGGCGTCAAGCAGGACCTGACGCTGGGCGGCTTCGGACTATGCAGCCCTCGGAGACCTCCGGGGAGACCGTAGGACGGCCTAGCGGAAGCCGCCGCCGCGCTCTAACCGGCGGCGGCTCCGTCACGCGTGCCGCCGCTACGGATCGCTACGCCCATGAAGAGGGTGCCAACCTGCTGATCGATTCCTGAGTAATTCTCCAGCGCTCGACCGATGCGCCGATAGCGCCTTGCAGTTCTATGCAAGAGTCGCACCAGGTCGATCTGTGGCAGCCGAATGCTTGCGGATCGGTCGGCCCTCGACGACTGGAGGATGACCGGAGCCGCGTCGACACGGTCGGCGGCATGCATTTCTCTGCAGCGTCGTCCGGTCGTGACACCACCCCGGGCCCGTCGGGCCGTTGCCCGATTCCCCCGGCGTCGGCGGCGACCGCTGGTCTCACTAGGACTGGTGAGCAACGGCCTATGACGGTCGAGTCGATGAGGGCGGCGGTCCTCGCGATCCGGGCCGGCGCCTTCGACGGCCGGAGCAGCACTGGCGTCGCCATCGGCGACGGCGTGGGGGGCGCCTCGGCGGAGGCCCAAGCGTCCCGCTCGGATGACGTGCACTGGCCCTGGGCCGAGGCCCACATCGGCGGTTCTGTGGTGCTGGTCCTGGCAGGACATGCCGGTGCCGGCGCGTCGATGGTCGCACTGGCGGTCGCGGAGGGCCTGGCTCTCGATCGGCCCGTGCAGCTGGTCGAGTACGCGCCGCCTGCGCGATCGGGGCTTGCGGTGGCGTCGAGCATTGAGCTGGGCGCGGACGGGGCCGGGTGGCGGCGCGGCCGACGCGGCCATCTCGACGTCTTCCGCCTGACCCGACGCCCCGGCGATGAGGGGCTTCCGCGGCTTCCCGCGGCGGACGACGCCGAGCCGGTGTCGGTGGTCGACGTCGACTGGCCCCTCGCCGTCGCGCTGCTCTCGGCCGCCGACGGGACGGTTGGGCAGCGCACCGCGTGCGTGGTTGTGACCCGGGTGACGGTGCCCGCGGTCCGGCAGGCCGAGCACGCGTTGTCCACGCTCGGTGGCGAGGCCGTGGTGGCCGCGGTGGGGCCGGTCCGATGGCCGCGGGTTGTCGAGGCCGGCTGCGGGCCGATGCTGGGAGAGCTGCGGTCCCGTGGCCAGGTCGTGCGCGTTCCGCTCGACCGGCGGCTGGAGACCACCGGCCTCAACGGGGACCGGCTGCCGAGGCCGGTGACGTCCGCCGGTCGGGCGCTCGCGGCGCTGCTCGCGCCCGGCCTGCCCCCGGCTCCCCGGCACCGCCGGCGGGCCGCCGCCCCGAAGGGAGAGCGGCCGTGACGGCGGCAGTGCGCGTCGTCGCCGCGCCCACCCTCGTCCGGGTCGCCTCGGCTGCGGTGCTCGGGGTTCCCAAGACGGCCGGGCTGGCGTGGTGGGTGCTCGTCGAGGAGCCGGGGGAGGAGGCCGCGGCGGTCTGCCCCGAGGCGCCGCCCGGGATGCAGGCCTTCGCCGACGACGTGACGGCCTGGGTGAAGTGGGGGGTCCTGGCGCTGATCGTCATCAGCGCGGTGGTGTCGCTGGGCGCGATCCTCGCCGGGCGGATCTTCTCCCACCCGCACGCCTCCCGGTACGGGGCCATGGGCGTCGCGGTGGTGGTGCTGGTGGCCATCACCTACACGGTCATCCTGGTCATCCTCGACTCGATCACCGGCAGCGGGTGCACCTGATGCGCCGCCGACCGGAACGGGACGCGGGCGGCGCCTCGGAGTGGAGCCCGGCCCGGCTACTGGCGGTCGCCGTGGCGAGCGCGCTGGTCGCGCTGGCGGTGCTGGCCGGGGTGGTCCTCGCGGTCGTCGCCGCCCTGACCGGCGACGAGCCCACCGCGCCGGCGGCCGGGCGAGGGGCCCCGCCTTCCTCGACGGCGGTGTCCCGGGAGGACGCGCTGGCGGCCGCGCCGATGCCCAGCGCCGACCCGGACTACGCGCTGCCCGGCCCCGTCGCGACGCGGACCGCCGAGGTCCTCGTGCTGCCGCGCGCCACTGGCGTGGGCGCGGCCGACGTGCCCACCGGCTTCCCGCACACGCCGGAGGGCGCGCTCGCGCAGCTGGCGGCCCTCGACCTCACGGCCATGGAAAGCGGCTCGATGGACGGGGTGCGGCGGGTCATCACCGCGTGGGCGGCGCCGGGCGGGCCGACGGCGGAGACGTGGAGCGGGGTGCGCGGCATGGCGCGGCTGCTGTCGGCGGCGGGCCTGTCGAGTGCGGGATCGCCGGAGCTGGCCGTGGTGGTCCGGCCGGTGATGGGGCTGGTCAAAGGCACGGTGGGCCCGGACTTTGCGGTGGTGTGCGTGGACCTGGAGTTCACCGTCACCGTGGCGCGGACCGTGCGCGTGGCGATCGCCGACTGCCAGCGGATGGTGTGGACCGGCGGGCGGTGGGTGATCGGCCCCGGGGCTGAGCCGGCGCCGGCGCCGTCGATCTGGCCGGGCACGGAGGCGGCGAGCGCCGCCGGCTACCGGGAGCTGCGCCATGGCTAGGCCGGCGTTCCCGCGGCGTCGTGCCGTGCCCGCCCGCCGGGTGCTGCTCGTCGCCCTGCTGCTCGCACTGGCCGGCGCGTTGGCGACCGCCGGTCCGGCGGCGGCCGCGCCGCCGGGACTGGCGTTCCCCGCGGACCCGGCCACGGGGGAGGAGGTCCTGCCGTGCCTGCCGACCGACGTCTTCTGCACGGCCGGCGAGGTGGCCGGCGCTGTGGTCGGCGACGTGTGGACCGCCGCGATGTTGGCGCTGTGGGACGCCGGGCTGTGGCTGCTGGGCCTGGCCTTCTCGGTGGTGGATGCGCTGGCCACGCCGGACCTGTCCGCGGACGGCCCGCTGGTCGGGATCTATCCGGTGACCTTCGGGATCGGCGCCGCCGTCGCCGCGGTGACCGGCCTGGTGCAGCTGGGCGCGGCCGCGCTGCGCCGGGACGGGCAGACCCTCGGCCGGCTGCTGGTCGGGCTGGCGCAGTTCGGTCTGGTCTGGACCGGCTACGTCGGGGTGGCGGCGCTGCTGGTCACCGGCGTCTCGGGGCTGACCACCGGCCTGCTGCGCGGCCTGCTGGACATCGACACCCTGGCCGCGTTCGACCCGTCGATCGACGTGGCCCGCGACGCCGTCGACGGCACCGTCGCCACCGTCCTCGGGATCAGCTCGGTGTTCCTGCTGGTGCCGGCGAGCGTGGGCTACCTGCTGCTGATGCTGGTGCGGGAGGCGGCGCTGCTGGTGCTGGCGGCGACGTCGGCGATCGCGGCCGGCGGCCTGCTGGCGCAGGCCTCGGGCGCCTGGTTCTGGCGCAGCCTGCGCTGGTTCCTGGCCGCGCTGCTGGTCTCCCCGGTCGCCGTGCTGGTCCTCGGGGTCGGGGTGACGATCACCGAGGGTGTGGTCACCGGCGCCGAGGAGACGAGCACCGGGTCCGCGGCCGGCACGGCGGTGGTCGGCTGCCTGCTGATCCTGCTCGGTGCGGTCTGCCCGCTGGCGCTGTTCCGGCTGCTGGCCTTCGTCGACCCGGGCACCTCGAGCGGTGCGGCGCTGCGCTCGTCGTTGGCCGCCTCCGGTGGGCTGCTGGGCGCGCTGCAGAAGGCCAGCGGCGGTGCCGCGGAGGCGGCCGCCGCCGGGGCCTCCGGCGGGGCGTCCGCGTCGGGGGCGGCGGCCCGGACGGCCGGGGACCGGGCGCAGGGGGAGTCGACCGCGGACGCGGCCACGAGCGGCCGGTTCACCGGCGCGCTGCGCGCGCTGACCGTCGGGAGCTCGGAGGCGGGGCGGGTGGCGGCCGGGGTCGCGGCGTCGGCGGCCGACGTGCTGTCCGGCGCCGGCGTGGGGCACCCGGCTCCCTGGTACGGGCAGCCGCCGGCCAGCCCGAGGCGGGCAAATGGCACCGGCTCCCTGGTTCGGACGGGCGCACCCAGAACCCCCCACCGCGGCGCCGGTTCCGACGACGGCGAACCACCGCCGGCGGAGTCGGGGAGCCCGGACGGGATCTCGCCCGCCGCCTGGCCCGCCGAGCACCTCGACCCCACCTTCCCTGACCGGTTCGACGGGTCCGACGGCTCCGACGGCCCCGACGAGGACGGTGCGCGGTGACCGGCGTCCGCTACGGCGACTACTCCCGCGACGTGTCGGGCTGGTTCCTCGGCATGACCGGCGCCCAGCTGACGCTGGTCACCGTCGCCGGGATCCCGGCGCTGCTGGCGCTGAACGCGCGGGCGTGGGGGCTGCTGCTGGGATGGCTGCCGGTGTGGGCACTGCTGGCCGCGGTGCTGCTGGTGCCGGTCCGCGGCCGGGCGGCCGGCTGCTGGCTCGCCGACCTGTGCGTGCACGCGCTCGGCGCAGCGCTGGGCTGGACGGTGTTCGGCTCGAAGGCCGCCGCCGGCACCGGCGACGACCCGGCGACCGCCGACCTGCCCGGCGTGCTCGCCGCCGTCCGCACCCACGACGGGCCGCCCTACGGCCCCACCATGGACCGGCCGGTGATCGTGCAGGACCGGGCGGCGCGCACCTGGGCGGCGGTGGCCCGCATCGACCACCCCGGCATCGGGCTGGCCGAGCCGGACCAGCGGGACCGGATGGGCGCCGGCCTGGCCGAGCTGGTCGAGCTGGCCGCCCGCACCGAGCTGGTCGACAGCCTGGCGGTGCAGGTGCGCACCGTGCCTGACGACGGCGCCGAGCGCGCCGCCTGGGAACGGGCGCACGCCCGCCCGGACGCCCCGGCGCTGGCCGTCCGGGTGAACGCGCTGCTGGGTGCGGCGCTGACCCCGGCCGCGGTGCGCACCGAAGCGTTCGTGACCGTCGTCGTCGGGGAGGGCCGGATCGGGCGGGCGGCGCGGGAGGCCGGCGGCGGGGTGGACGGCCGCGCCCGGGTGCTGCACGGGGTGATGGCCGAGGTGGAGGCCGCGCTGCGCGGACCGGTCGGCTGCACCGCGGTGACCTGGCTGGACTCCGCCGCCCTGGCCGCCGCGGTGCGCACCGGCTTCGCGCCGGGCGACCGCGGCCCGCTGGTCGCCGCCGACCTGGCCGCCGCCGACGGGCGGCCGGTGGCCACCGGGGTGCCGATGGCCGCGGCCGGCCCGACCGGCGCGCGGGCGGAGCTGCGGCACTACGTGCACGACGCCTGGGCGTCGGTGACCGACACGGTGCTGTTGCCCGACTCCGGGGCGGTGCTCGGCGCGCTGGCGCCGGTGCTGGTGCCCACCACGGCGGGGGAACGGCGCTGCCTCACGGTGTTCCTCGCGCCACTGCCGCTGCAGCGCGCCACCCGGCTGGTCGGGCGGGAGGCGATGAGCGCTACCACCGGCAACGAGCTGCGCGCCCGGATGGGGTTCCGGACCCGCGCCCGGCAGCGGCGGGACACCGAGCGGATCGGCGTCGCCGACGAGAAGCTGGCCGCCGGGCGGGCGCTCGTGCGCCCCGCGCTGGCCGCCTGCGTCACCGTGCCGGGCACCTGGCCGGTGGCCGAGCACGGCCGGCGGCTGGACGCGTCCATCCGCGCCGCCGGGTACGTGCCGCTGCGGCTGGACCTGGCGCAGGACTCCGGGTTCGCCGCCGCGGCCATCCCGCTCGGGATCGGGCTGCCCGACCGCCGGGGGCGGCGGTGATCCGCCGCGCGGCCCGGGCGGGGCGGGGCGTGGCGGTGCTGCTCGACGACTTCGGCCACCGGCTGCCCGCCGTCCCCACGGCGCCGCGGGCGGCGCGCGACCGCGGGCCGTTCGCCGAGCCCGTGCCGCGGCGCGGCCCGCGGGGCCGCGGCCGGGGGCGGGCCGCGACGCCGGCGCCGCTGGCGGTGTGGCGGATGACGTCGGAGCAGACGCCGGTGGTGTGGCCGCTGATCGCCACCTCCGGGCTGCCGCCGACCGGCGCGCAACTGGGCATCGACCTGCTGTCGGGCGGGGCGTTCTACTGCGATCCGGTCGGCTGGGTCACCGACGAGGCGATCCCGGTCACCAATCCCAACGTCGTCGTGTTCGGCAAGCCCGGCCGCGGCAAGTCGGCCACGGTCAAGGCGTTCGCGCTGCGGATGCTCGGCTACGGCTACCGCACGCTGGTGTTGGGCGACACCAAGGACGAGTACGAGCCGCTGTGCCGGGCGCTGGGCGTGGAGCCGTTCGTCGTCGGCCCCGGCCTGCCCGCCCGGGTCAACCCGCTGGCCCTCGGCCCGCTCGGGCACGGTTGGGAGCACCTCGCCGCCGCGGAGGCGCGCCGCCGGGAGGCGGTCGTGTTCGCCCGCTGGCTGGTGCTGCTCCGCGGGCTGGTGGGGTCGCAGGCGGTGCCGTTCGGCCCGGTGGAGGAGACCGCGGTGGGGGAGGCGCTGCGGCTGCTCACCGGCCACCGCACCGCCGCCACCCGGCTGGCCGAGCCGACGATCCCGCGGCTGTGGCGGGCGCTGGACGACCCCGCGCCCGAGCTGGTCGAGGCCTGCCGGTACGCCGACCGGCGGCACTTCCTCGACGCCACCCGGCTGCTTCGCGACGCGCTCGGCGCGCTGGTCAAGGGCTCGCTGGCCGGGCTGTTCGACGACCACACCACCGTCGCCGTCGACTGGCGTGCCCCCATCCAGTCGCTGTCGCTGTCCCGGCTGGAGCCGCTCGGCGACGCCGCCGTCGGCATCGCGCTGACCTGCCTGAACTCCTGGGGGCAGGCGATGCGGGAGATCGCCGACCCCGGCGACCTGCGCATCGTCGTCCGCGACGAGACCTGGTGGCAGATGCGGCTGGGACCTGAGGCGATGAAAAGCCTGGACGCCAACCTGCGGCTGTCCCGCCGCGACGCCGACGTGCAGGTCCTGCTGGCGCACAAGCCCTCGGACATGCTCACCGCCGGCGACGCCGGCTCGCAGGCGGTCGCCATCGCCCGCGACCTGCTGCACCTGTGCGACGTGAAGGTGCTGCACGGCCAGGACCGGGCCGTCGGCGACGAGCTCGGCGCCCTGCTCGGGCTGACCCCGACCGCGCAGCGGGTGGTCACCGGCTGGGCGGTCGCCGGCAAGGGCCGGGCGCTGTGGCTGGTCGGGGACCGGGCGTTCCAGGTGCAGACCGTGCTCACCGCGCCGGAGCTGCGGCTGACGTTCACCAACGAGGCGCTGACCGGCGGCCCGGCATGACCGGCAGGGCCCAGCGCGCGGCGCGGGCCTGGCTGTGGAGAGCCGCGGCTCCGGTGGCCGTGCCGGTGCTGGCGGCGCTCACCCTGCTGCTCGTTCCGCTGGCGATCCTGGCCGCCCCGGGGGCGGGCTCCCCGGCGGCCTCGGCGGCGTGCTCGGTCGGCGGCACCGGCACCACCGTGGCCGGGATCGACCTGGACGCGGTCCAGATGGGCCACGCGCAGACCATCGCGGACGTCGCCGCCGCCCGCGGGCTGCCCGCGTACGCGGTGACCGTGGCGCTGGCCACCGCCTGGCAGGAGTCGCGGCTGCGGATGCTGGCCAACGACGGCAGCAGCCCCGCACTCACCGCCGGGCAGGCGGCGGTGACCGCCACCAGCCTGGACTTTGCGCACGACGGGGTCGGCTCCGACCACGACAGCGTCAATCCCTTCCAGCAGCGCTGGCTGGCCGGCTGGGGCACGGTCGCCCAGCTGATGGACCCGGTCTACGCCGCCGAGGCCTTCTACCGCCGGCTGGTCGCGGTGCCGAACTGGTCGACGATTCCGCTGACCCGTGCCGCGCAGGCCGTGCAGGTGTCGGCCTACGGCGGCGCCTACGCCCGCTGGGAGCCGCTCGCCCGGGAGCTGACCGCCGCGCTGTGGCCGACCGCCCAGGCAACGGCCGCCGATCCCGCGGACGCGGCGGCCGGGATCTGCCCGGGCCTCGCCGTGGCCGCGGGGTCTTGGATCCGGCCCACCGCCGGGACGGTCACCTCCGGCTTCGGCACCCGCTGGGGCGCGCTGCACGCCGGCCTCGACCTCGCCGGTCCCCGCGGCGCCCCGGTCTACGCCGCCGCCGACGGCACCGTGACCCGGGCCGCGTGCACCAGCGCCTACTGCGACCGCGACGGCGGCCTGGATGTGGCCGGCTACGGCAACCTCGTCGAGGTCGACCACGGCGCCGGCGTGACCACCCGCTACGGCCACCTGTCGGACTTCACCGTCACCGCCGGGCAGCAGGTCCGCGCCGGGACGCTGCTCGGCTACCAGGGCTCCACCGGCAACAGCACCGGCGTGCACCTGCACCTGGAGGTCCGCGTCGACGGCGCCCCGGTGGACCCGGTGCCCTGGCTGGCCGCGCGCGGCGTCGACCTGTCCGCGACCACCGCCGCCGGCTGACCCGGCACCCCCCACCCGCCGGCACCTCGAGGAGGACCCCGTGCGCATCTCCGGATCCCACTCCGCCCCGGCCGGACTCCGGTCGCGCGCCGACGTCGGCCCGGCCGGCTGGGAGATTCCGGCCGCCGCCGCGCTGACCTGGCTGGTCGCCGCCGCGCTGCTGCTGCCGGCCGCCCGCGCAGCAGTAGCTGCGGTGGCCGGCGGCGGCTGGGTGTGGCCGACCGGGCCGCGCGCGCTGGCCGCCGCGGTCGGCGGGCTGCTCACCGGCGACGCCACCGCCGGCCTGACCGCCGCCCAGGCCGCGGCCACACCCGCGCCCGGCGCCGTCCACACCGCCGTCGCCGCCGGGGCCGCGGGATTCCTCGCCGCCACCGGCGCGGGGGTCCGGGTGGGCCGGCGCCTCCTCGGCGGCCCCACCGGCCTGGCCGGCCGCGGCCAGGCCGCGCAGGTGCTCGGCCGCGCCCGGCTGCGGCGGGTCGCGGCGGTGATCCGGCCCGACCTGTTCGCGGCTTCCGGCGGCCGGACCGGGCGACGGCGCGCTCCCGATCCGTGGGCGGTGGGGTGGCGGCTGGGCCGCGCCGCCGCGCCGGCGGCGGGGGAGCTGTGGGTGCCGTTCGACCGGACCACCGGCGTCTACGGCCCGCAGGGCTCCGGCAAGACCCTCGACCTGCTCGCCCCCGCGCTGCTCGGCGCCCCCGGCGCGGCCCTGGTCACGCTGACCAAGGCCGAGGACCTGCTGCTCACCGTCGACGCCCGCGCCGCCGGCGGCCGCCCGGTGGCCGTGCTCGACCCGTTCGGCGCCGTGCCCGGCCTGCCGGAGCTGGTGTGGGACCCGGTCGCCGGCTGCGCCGACCCGAGTGTCGCCGAGCGCCGCGCCAAGGCCTTCGCCGGCGGCACCGTCACCGGCGCGGTCGGCGGCGGCCGCGCCGACAGCGCCGCCCGCTTCTACGCCTTCGAGGCGGCCAAGGTGCTGCAGGCATTCCTCCACGCCGCCGCGCTCACCGGCGGCAGCATCGAGGACGTCCTCGCGTGGGCCGCCCATCCGCAGGCCAGTCCGCAGCCGGCCGACATCCTGCGCGGCCATCCGGATGCGGCCCCGCTGTGGGACGGGCTGCTGCACGGCGCGCTGCACGGCGACGACCGCACCGCGGGCAACACCGCCACCACCGTGCAGCAGGCGCTGGGCCTGTTCTTCCAGGCCGACCTCCGCCGCCGCTGCACCCCCGGGCCGGGCCGGCCGGCCACCGACCTCGCCGCGGTGCTCGCCGCCGGCGGCACCGTCTACCTGCTCGGCCGCGACGACCCGTACGCCTCGGCGGCGCCGCTGCTGACCGCACTCGCCGAGCACGTCCTGGACACCGCCCTCCACTTGGCCGACCGAGCGCCCGCCGGGCGGCTGTGCCCGCCGCTGCTGGCCTGCCTGGACGAGCTGCCCTCCACCGCGCCGCTGCCCACGCTGCGCACCCGGATGGCCAACGACCGGGCCCTGGGCGTGAGCTTCCTCTACGCGGCGCAGACCTGGCGGCAGCTGGTGGTCGTCTACGGCGAGGACGAGGCCCGCGCGCTGTTCGGGCTGACCAACGTGCTCGTCGCCTTCGGCGGCGGCAAGGACGGCGGCTTCAACCGGGACCTGTCCGAGCTGACCGGCACCACCCGGGTGCGGCGCACCAGCTACACGTCCGGCCGCGGTGGGTGGGGCCGCTCCACGCATGGCGAGGACGTGCCGGTGCTGCGGCCCGAGGAGATCCGCGGGCTGCCGCCGGGCCGTGCGCTGGTGGTCGCCGAGCACGCTCCGCCGCTGATCGCCGCACTCGACCGCTGCCTCACCGGCCGCCGCGGGCGGGCGCTGCTGGCCGCGCAGGCCGCCGCGCGCGCCCGGGTCGCCGCCGCCCGCGCCGCCGCGTCCACCGCAGATGAGCGCACCGACCGGGCACCCGCGGCGGCCGCCCGCGTCGACCTCGCGCCCGGCGGGGAGGAGGCGGCGTGACCGAGCTGGTCATTCCGTTCCCGGCGCCGCCGCGGCTGGTGCGCACCGCCCTGGAGCACCTCCGCCAGGCCGAGGACGCCGGCCTCGAGCCGGCCGGCCTGCCGCTGCTGGACCGGCCCTGGGACCCGGCCGGCTGCGCGCCGTCCCTACGCGCGCAGCTGTGGCCGTGGCTCGACGCCGTCGCCGGCTGGCTCAACGCCACCTACGCCTGGCAGACCGCCTCCGCCATCCCCGCCTGCTGGCCCGCCCATCCGCACCTGGCCACCGAGCTGGCGGTGCTGGCCTGCCTGCGGGCCGCCGCCGCCGACGCCGCCACCCCGCACCCGCTGGAGGAGTGGCACCGCTACGCCCTGCCCGCCTTCCACGCCCGGATGGCCGAGCGGCTGGGCATCGGCTGCCCACCCGGCCGGCACCTCGACTGGCCGGCCCGCTCGTGGGCCGACGCGTACGACACCGCGGAGGCCACCGCGGCGCGCCGGGACCTGTTCGCCGGCGACGCCGGCCGCCGGCGGCCCGGCGCCGCGACCGGCCCGTCGGCCCGGCCCCTGCGTGGAGTGACCCCGTGAGCGGCGGGGACCGGCCCCGGCCGGGTCGCGGCGACTGGGTGACGCTGACCGGCGGCGTCCGGGTCAGCCGGGTCTGGATGACCCGGCACACCCCCGGCCTGCTGGCCGCCTGGTGCGACGCCCCCACGGCCGAGGAGCGGCGTGCGGTCGCGGTCCGCATCCTGCAGATCGCCGGCGCACTGGAGAGCGAGCCCGACGGCGGCGACCGGGCGTCGGCCGGCCGGACCTGGGAGGTCCTCGTCGGGCGGATCGACCCGCGCCTGGTGGACGGCCCGGACTGGCCGCCGCTGGCCGCCGCGCTCGACCGGGCCGCGGCCGCCGGCTACGACGTCGCCGCTCGGCTTCCCGTCCTGGCCACCGCGGCGCCGCTGCCGCATCGCCATCCGGCGCGCGAGCTGCACTGGCGGCTGCTCGACGACTGCCCGGCCGCCCTGCCGAACCCCGGCGCTCCGGCCGTGCGGCTCTCCGCTGAGGGAGACCGGGCGGACGTCCACAGCCCGACCGGCGCCCCACAGCTCCGCCGCGACACCCCACCGGACGGCGCCGCGGCGCAGCGTCGACCCGTGCCCACCCCACCCGAGGAGACCCGCCATGACCGTGCCCCCGATCGCCGATCCGCTCAACCACGCCGCCGCGCTGCTCGACGCCGTCGGCGCCGACCGCGAGCAGGTCCCCGCCGAGATCGCCCTGCACTGCCTGTACGCCGCCGAGCTGCTCGAGCTGGCCGGCGCCCGCCCCGCGCCGGCGGAGCTCATCGACGGCGACGTCCGCCTCACCCTGCGGGTGGCCATGGCGGCGCTGGCCGACCTGGACGAGGACGCCTTCGCCCACCCGCCGGTGCTCGACGCCGCCCGCGCCGCCCGCCGCGCCCTGCGCCGGCTGGGCTGAGCGGTGGCCGTCTCGGTGCAGCAGCTGCTCGACGACCTCACCGCCCGGACCGGCGCCGGGTCGCCGACGGGGACCGTCGAGGACGTCACCGGCGCGCTGGCCCACCTCGGCCGGGCGCTGACCGGGCTAACCGACGACGGGCTCAGCCCGGCGGCCAGTGCCCGCCAGCGCACCGCCACCGAACTCGCCGGTGCGTGCGTCAGTGCCGGCCGGCTGTGGCCGCGCACCGGCGGGCCGCTCACCGACCTCGCCGGCGCCGCCGCCGACCTCGTCGGCCGCGACCGGGCCGGCATGGGCCGCGCGCACCGGTGGGCGGTCACCGTCGAGGTGGCCGAGGCGGCCGACCGGTGCGCGCGGTCCGGTCGCCGGCAGCTGCCGTCGGCGGCGGCCCCGGAGCTGATCACCGTCCGGCGGCTGGCCGCCGCCGTCGAACGCGACGCGCAGGCCGATCCGCCGACCGCCGCCGGCTACGCGGTGCTCGACCGGCTGGTGCCCCTCCCGGGGCCGCCGCCGGGCGGGACGGCCGTCACTGCCCTGGACGCCGCCGCGGCGCTGGTCGCCGCCCTCGACCGGGCGCGGCGGGCCGACGACCTAACCGTGCGCGACTTCCGGGCCGCCGTCGCCGCCGCCGAGCTCACCAGCCGCTCCGCCGCGCTCACCGCCGGCCGGGCCGGGGAGGACGCCGGACCGCTGGTGCTCACCGCGCTCGCCTGGCAACTGGCCGGCCGCGCCAGCACGGTCTTCCACGACGGACGACGGGCGGACCCGGCCGATCGCCGGGGCGTGGTGCGGTGCGCGCAGGCGCTCGTCCGCTTGCTGCGCGACCAGGTCGACGGGTACGCCGACACCGCTGGGCGAGGTGACCACCACGAGCTGGCGGACGGAGCCGCGGCAGTTGGGTACGCGGTCGGCCAGCTGCCGGTCCTCGCCGACCGGCTCGTCGCCGCCGTCGACCGCTGGTCCCACAGCGGCCGGCTGTACGCGAACGCGCGGGACCTGCCGCCCATGGAGGACATGCCCGGGGACCGGGTGACGGCGGTGATCGCCGGACGTCCGGTGCAGGCTTCCGGCGCCGACCTCGACCGTCTCCGGCTGGTTGTCGGTCGGGCCGCGGAGCTGTCAACCGGACTGACCAACGCATTCACTGTCGCCGTCCCCCTTGCCGCCTCGCTTCCGCGGCGCTCGGCCGGCAGGAGCGCCCGAGAGGCGCAGTTCTACGGATCGTTCGAGCGACTTCTTGACCGAGCACAACTCGCCGCGTCTCCGGCGGCAATCACATTCAAACGCAAGGCTCCTCGGGGCGGCGCCCGCCGAGGACCTCAACCCGACGTTTGATCGCAGGGAACGTCGACCGCTTTACGTCACCCCTGACGCACCGTTAGTCAAGCAAGTTGAAACTGGTTCAGTGGTTGTGGGTGATCAAGGATCGTGTAACCTACTGGCCGGTGATGTAGGTGCGCCAACAGTCGCGGTCAGTGCAGCAGCCGCTGGGCAACTCCATGTTGTGACGCCAATAGAGCTGCGTCAGCGGTGCAACTCATGGCACCTACCGGGGGTTCTCCGGATAGGCGACTCCGATGTCGACTCCAATCTTCACGCGGTTGATATTGCAGGCTGTGAGCGAATCGCTGACAACTACAGGCTCGGCCAAAGTCCCACCGACAGCAATTGCGCGGACTTGGCGACCGGCACACCCGGGCGGGAGCTTGGCCTCAGATAGTTCAGCTTTTGCCTCTGGGGTGTCAAAGAAGACGACACGTACCGCTATTGGAGCTCTTATCGGAGTCTCGGGTGGAGGTGTTGTGGCTGCGATGAAGACGGGTATTGCTAGGATGGGCACAGCTCCCACCGCAAGAATCACCGTCCGTAGATGTGCAAAGCGACGGCGCGTCTCAAGCAGGTTGGCGGCTACGGCAATCCGTTGCGCAGTCTCTTCCGCAGCAGTCACTCGGGCTGTCAGTTCGTTCTCGTTTGCGTCGGTGTATCGGATCTTGGGTGACCGCTCTTTGTCCAAGTCTGCATCAACTTCCACCTCGCCCTTTTGGCGATAGGTGGCCAGTGCATCATTGAGTGTCGCAAAATGCCGGTATAGTTGTGTAGGTTCTAGTGTCGTTTGACCAGTGCCCAAAGTTCCCCGTAACCCACCGAGCTGCTCTTTGAGCCAATGGTGTTGCCATCCTCCCAGCGCTTGGAGATGTGCGAGCTTTCCTAAAGTCCACCCTGGATGGACAAGAACACGTACAGCTTGTCCGAGAATCGCCGCAGTTGCGGCCAGCGCTAGAATGCTCGCGACGATTGCCACAGCAAGGCGACCCACGTGTTCTGTAGTGAGTCGCCCGATAGCTGACAACTGGACGCCAGCCATGAGGACTGCAAACACCGACGCTGCGGCGGCAACAAGCCATCTCGCGGCCGCCTGGATCGAGTCGATCTCCGACTGTTCCGGGGGTGGTGCGGCCGGGGGTGGTGCGGCCGGGGGTGGTGCGGCCGGGGGTGGTGTGGCCGGGGGTGGTGTGGCCGGGGGTGGTGTGGCCGGGGGTGGTGCGGACACTAGACGGTCCTCCCCTTCAGCTACGCTACTAGCGGAGTAGTAGACCTGGATGGCCGATGTCGCAGTCGTCGCGTGAGGCAACGAGCGGTTGCAAGATCGAGATACTAGGATGATAGTATCTTCCGGGTTTGCAGAGTAGACGTCCTTGGAGGCGACATGGGTACGTCAGTGTTGACGCCGTACCGGTTCGCGGACCGCACGGCGCATCGCTTCGACGAGGCAAGGATCTATACGGTCACCGAGCTGAACCAGCGGACGGCTCCGGTGCTGGAGGAGATCAACCGGCGTGGCAAGCCGGCAGCCGTGACGCGTCACGGCAAGTTCCTCGCGATGATCACGCCGCTCGTGGGCGCTCAGGTTGAGTCCGTCGTGCTCACTCAGGGTGAGCTTGCTGAACGCTTCGTGCGCGAAGCCCGCGACGTCCAGGAGGCCGAGGAGGACTCGGGCGGCTTGTTGTCGGACGAGGAAGTCGCGACACGATCGCAAGGCGACCGTTGGAGCGACGCGGGACAGACCTTGCAACAGGCGATGCCGCATAGGTTCGACGAGGCGATGGTCTATACGGTCACCGAGCTGAACCAGCGGACGGCTCCGGTGCTGGAGGAGATCAACCGGCGTGGCAAGCCGGCAGCCGTGACGCGTCACGGCAAGTTCCTCGCGATGATCACGCCGCTCGTGGGCGCTCAGGTTGAGTCCGTCGTGCTCACTCAGGGTGAGCTTGCTGAACGCTTCGTGCGCGAAGCCCGCGACGTCCAGGAGGCCGAGGAGGACTCGGGCGGCTTGTTGTCGGACGAGGAAGTCGCGACGCGATCGCAAGGCGACCGTGATTAGTACTTGCCCAACCGCGCTGACCGCGGACGTTGGCACCCGCGTCGGCTGACATGAGGAAGACCTCCGGGTGAGGTGTGGAGCTGTATGGAACCGCTCATCAGCCCGGAGGTCTTCGTGTTCCAAGTAAACGTCACCCTGATCCTGCGCGACCGGCTACTGCTGGCCCCGCTGTGTCCTGATGGCTGGTCGCCGGGGGCAGAACGCCTCGCGCGGGCGGGTATGGTCGAGCGATCCTTCAGGCGCAGGGCGTTCCGCGGTCCACTCAAACCCGCCATCGGAGCGGCGAATCCTGGTTCTGCGGGGTCACGCCGCTCGGGCTTGGCGCGCATCGCGATCCAGTCGGGGGCTCGCCGTCTCCACGATGGGGGGTGCTGCTACGGCGCTCCGCCGACATCTTGCTAGCTACGAACGTCAGACACCCGACGAGCTACTGCACGTCGATATGAGAGCCCGCAGGGTTCTCAGCGGCGGCGGGGAACGACAGGCAGCTAGACCGCTCCTCAAGCCACGGCTGAGCGCCAAAGCGGTGCTGGGTCCGGCGACGGTGACGTGCGAAATGGGCATTGTCTCGTAGGCGGCACCGTGGCATGCCGCCGAAAGGATCGATGGGTCGCCCTCAATTGGCTCGGTGGCTCAAAGACCTTGCAGTAGTCGATGGCGGGGACAGGCGTGTGCCTGGTGAATGGGAGCAAGGTGTCTCAAGACGTGGACTTCGTCTCCGCCATGGCTCATCAGCGATGAGAGGTGAGCCTTGGTTGAGCCCGCTAATCAATCCCACCGCGTCCACCGGCGGTGTACGGCCCCCCAATTATGACCGAGCGGCCCTCAAGGGCATCTACTTCGTGCTCGTCGATGCCACAAAGCTCCCCTAGTCATCGCCGTTTCGGGCGCCAACCGGCACAGCAAGGTGGTCGAGCCTCTGCTCGACTAAACGTGCGCGCTCAAGGGCGCTGGGCGTGGCCAGCGGTCGGGCCAGTCGCAAGCGGACGAGGGTGACGACAACCGCCGGGTCCGCTGCAATCTGGGCCGCCGCGGGATCACCGCCCGCATCGCCCGGCTCGGCTGCGACTTTGAGCGAACGGCTCGGCCGCCATCCCTGGGCTTCCAGCGGGCATGCGTGGCTGCTGTCCTGCAAGAGCCTGGCCCTGCGCTACAACTGGAGCGGCGTCACAATTACTAGCCTCGCTCGGTTGCCTGCATACTCATCTGCGCACGCCGCCCACCCGCGGACTAATGCAACGACTTCTTACGACCTCGTGCATGGTTGGCAGGGCGGCTTGCTCATGAAGGACGGAGCAAGGTCGTGGTGTGTCGAGGAGCCTGGCCCGTGCCGCCGCTGTCGCCGATCGCCATGTGACCGGGCTGTCCCGGGAAGTGCTTGCTGAGCTGGTCGCCGAGCTGGGACCACGCTGGCAAGCCCGCCAGGAGGCACGGTTGGCCGATCGGCCGCGGCGGCGGGCGGTGGGAGCCGGTGCCCGGTACCGGCTGGTGTTCCTTGACCGGCTGTTGGCCACCCTGGTGCACCTGCGCCACGGGGTCACCCATGACGTGCTGGCCTGCTGGTTCGGGGTGTCCCGGTCGACGATCACCCGGGCCGTCGGCGAGGTACGCCCGCTGCTGGCCGAGCGCGGCTGCACCGTCGAAGGCGGGGTCCGGCTGCGCACCCTGGCCGACGTGATCGCCCACCTGGGTGCCAGCGGGCAGCTCGGCCTGCTCGATGCCACCGAGGTCCGGGTGCGCCGCCCGGCGGCCCACAAAGCCGGCCGGGCTCGGTTCGTCTCCGGCAAGGCCCGCGCCAACACCGTCAAGGCGCTGGTGATCACCGACCCTGCGGGACGGCTGCTGCTCTGCGGACACAGCCGTCCGGGCTCGATCCATGACCTGACCCAGGTGCGCCAGGCCGGCCTGGTCGAGCTGCTGGCCCTCATCCCGGGCGTCACCTTGCTGGCCGACGCCGGCTATCAAGGGCTGAGCACCCAGACCGCCGGCGCGGTCCTCACTCCGCGGCCGGCCCGGCGCAAGAACCAGATCCCGGTCTTTCCCGCCGTCGCCGCGGCACACGAGGCCGAACGCCGGGCTCACGCGTCAAAGCGGATCCGCGTCGAGCACGGCATCAGCCACCTGAAGAACTGGCGAGCACTGTCCCGGCACCTCGGCCGACGTGAGCACCTGGAGACGATGCTGCCCGCGGTCGCCGGACTGGTCTCCAGCCAGGAACGAGCCCCACGACCTGAACCGCTCCACCGTTTACCGAAGGCTTTACCGGCCGGCACTGCCGCGTGACTGCACGGGCCCCGAGCGGTCCACGACCGCCCGTCGCTAACCATGCACGAGGTCGTTAGCGAGGGCCAGCTATAGCACTTGATCCCGCAGCTGACGGGGCTGCGGTGGGGCTTGCCAGGTCGCTGTAGGTTCTTCGGCCAGGCCAAGCTCTGCTTGGCATAGCTGCCACGCCAGGTTGCCACCGTCGGCTCCGCTCAGCCGACGATCGCCGCGGTCCGCTTGCCCGGCTCCCTGTCCGTGGCCCACGGGACGATCGGGGCGCGTTCCACCTCCTGCGCCGGCGGCCCGGTCCGGACACTCCGCCTCAGCTCCCTCTGAGGTGAGCTCGCCCCCCTCACGAGGTGAACCTCCGCCTCTTTCGCTTCTGTGCTCGGGGCGCTACAAAGAGTCGGTGGACCGGGCCAAGTGGACCGCATCTGCGGTCGAAGACCTCGTGACCAAGGTCAAGACTGATCGGGTCCAGAAAGAACTGCAAGAGGTCGCTCGAACATCCCTGGACGACCCCCCGGGCGGATACGGAGGTATGGGGGCGGATGGAATTCGCTGGAGAAAGGGAGTCTCGGCGCAAAGTCGCGCCGCCCTAGAGTTGGCTGAGGCTGCGGGTCGCAATCTCGATGATGGGCGGGAACAGGCCTGGAATTTCGCCTTGGTGTACTGCTCAAAGACGCGGATAGCGCGGCCGGACATATATGTAATACTTGGAGTGCTGACCGAGGGAGAGTTGCTGGCGGCTTACGGTAGTCGATGACCGTGGGCTTGGTTAGGGGCCTGGCTGGGATGCCCTTGAGGTGCGCGGATGCGAGTCACCTCTGTCGGTAGACCGCTAGCCGTTGGCTAGGAGATCCCCCAGGTCGGGTGGTGGATAACCGCCCTGTCGGGCCGCCTGGGAGTGGGGTGGATTGCGATGAGGACCTTCGTTTCTCAGGTGCAAAACGTTTCGCCGTCTCGCGACGTCGCATTGCAGTGGTGCGGGGCAGCCCGTTCGGTCCCGCTGGCTCCGTCAAATCCGGGCGCGAACGTCGGCGCAGGGTTGATGCGGTTGGCCGCAGAACTTGCGGCCATCGCGGGCGGCCTAGACAGCGTCGTGTGTGCTGGGTCTGCCGTACCACGCCTCGCGTGGGTGCGCTGACGGTCCTGCTTCAAAGTAGCTGGTTGGACATCACAACAGTTGGCTAAGCGCCGATCGGCGCCTCCAGGGTGAGAGGCTAGTGAGCGCCCCCTTCACAGCCTCGGTTGCCCGGCCCTGTGCATGGCCTCGCGGTAGTCGCCAAGGCAAATTTCAACTGCGCTGGAGGCGTCTTTCGGTGTTGACGTCAGCGTTGAGAGGCACCGCTGCCGTGGCCGCATGGGGCCGTAGCCGCTCACGGGGAGACCGGTGACCGTCCTGGCGTCGAATACGGCCCTGTGGACGGTGCCCGGCGGCACGTGCAAGGCCTCGGTCACCCGGTCGATGCGGTCCACCCACCGGGCCGGCGGCGCGGCGGTGATGATGGCGGCCGCGTCGCGGACCGCTGCCTGCACCGCGGCGGGGCTGATGTCGTGGGCGGTCGCCGCGAGCCGGGCTTCGAGCAGCAGATCGGCGAGGTGACCGGCGGACTCGGCCGCCGTCCGCAGCGCTGCCTCGCCCTCCCGCTGCAGGAGGTCGGCGGGGTCGAGGCCTCCGGCCAGGGCCAGGCGGCGGGGGTCGTCCCCGCGAGCGGTGAGCTGCCAGTACATCCGCTCGGCGGCCTGCCGGCCGGCCGCGTCGGCGTCGGTGGCCACGAGGACGCCGGTGCCGTCGCCGCGGAGGTAGGGGCACAGCAGGTCGGCCTGCCGGTCGGTGAGCGCGGTGCCGAGAACGGCGACGCCGACGGTCCGCCCGTCGCCGGCCAGGGTCAGGGCAGCGGCGTCCAGCGGCCCCTCGACCAGGGCGGGGGTGGCGCCGGCGGCGAGCGCCACCCGGTTCCCGTGCAGCCCGAGCAGGTGCTCGCCCTTGCGGTAGAGGTCGGTGCGGGGGGTGTTGAGGTACTTGGGGCCGGCGCGGCCGTCGTCGGGGGCGGTGGGATGGCAGCGGGCGACGAAGCCGCGGACGACGCCGTCGACGTCATGGATGGGGAAGGTGAGCCGGTCGCGGAACCGGTCGATCAGCGTCCCGGTCCGGGCCCGCTGGGCCAGCCCGGCGGCCAGCAGCTCCTCGTCGGTGGCGCCCCGGCGGCGGAGGTGGTCGACCAGCGCGGTCCACCCACCCGGCGCGTAGCCGGGGCCGAGGCGCGGATCGGCGGCGAGGTCGGTGCCCAGCCGCCGGCGCAGGTAGCCCGGCGCCCACGAGCCGGAATAGCAGTCGGTGAAGAAGGCGGCGGCCTGGGCGGTGAGCTCGATCAGCCGGTCGCGGCCGACCGCGGCGGTGGCCCAGAAGTGCTGCTCGAGCAGGTAGTCGGCCTCGTCGACCTCGGGCCGCCCGGGCCCGGTGAACGGGTCCGGGGTGACGTACCGCGGCGCGACCGGTGGCGCGGTCTCGTCGTCGGGATCGACCGGCGCGTCCCGGTCACCTGGGGGCGGGACGGCCGGATCCGCGGTGGCGGCGGCCTCATCGTCGCGGGGGAGGAGCTGGTCGGCGTCGTCGGGCGGCTGCAGGTCCGCCGGCAGCGGCTCGGGGACCTCGACGGGCGCCGGGTCGGTGAGCGCGGCGACGCGGAAGACCAGCGCCTCGGCCAACCCGTTCTCGCCCCAGTCGCCGCCCGCGGCGGGCAGGCCGGCGACGGCGGCGGTGAGCAGGTCGGCGGGGGACCAGCCGCCGCGGATCCCGGTGGTGACCGCGGCGACCAGGGCCGGCCACGCGGGGTCGGCCGGCACCCGCGGCCCGTGGCCGTCGGGCAGCAGCGCCTGCAGCGTGGCGCACCAAACCGGGCGGAGCACCTCGGCGCCCGGCGCGGCGGCGACGGTGGCCGGGGCGAGGTGGGGGACCAGCCGCCACCACAGCGCGGCGGCGGGCAGCTCGTCGGGCAGCGGCCGCCGCGCGGCCACCGCGGCGAGCAGTCCGGCGGCGTCGAGGCCGGCGCGGTCGGCGGCGGCCAGCCGGTCGGCGAGCGCCGGCCAGTGCGGATCGCGGCGCAGCCGGGGATTGATGCCGTCGGCCAGCGCCGCCCACACCGCACCGCCCCGGGCCGGGGCGGTCGCGGCCAGGGCCGCCTCGAGCCGGCGTTGGTGGCGGCATTCGGCGGCCGCGGGGCGGGGTGGGCCGGTGGGGCGCCGGTCGGCGTCGGGCACCGCGGAGGCGGCCCGCCAGACGGCGAGGTCGGCGCGCAGCGCGGCGGCGTCGGGGTTCAGCAGCGGCCGGGCCCAGCCGGGGGCGGTCGCCGCGGTCATCGCGGCGGCGGTGGCCGCGACCCGGACCGCGCAGGCGGTGAGGTGGTCGGCGCGGGCGGCGAGGTAGGGCCCCCACTGCGGATCGTCGGCCAGCGCCGCGGGCACGGCGGGCAGCCACGGCAGCGGACCCGCCGCGCCGGGCCCGGGCAGCCGCCAGTCCAGCACCGCCGCGGGATCGTGCGCGCTGTCCAGCTCCCGGGCCGCGGCCGCGGCGCGCAGGACCGCGATCGGGTCGGCGCCGGTGAGGGCGAGCAGCGCCAGGTGGCCGCGCAGCGTCGGCCACGCCGCGGCGGCGGTCAGGCCGGGGTGGAGCCGCGCGGCGGCGACCTCCAGTTCTTCTCCGGCCGCGGCGCCGAGGCGGTGCTCGGCGGCGAACCGCAGCGCGTCGGCGTACCGGGCGGCGGCCGCGCGCAGCCGCGCGGCCGGATCGGCCAGGGCGCGGCGGGCGCCGGTGGCCGAGGTCTGCGCGCCGTCCCGCTCCACCATGGCGGCTAGCAGGTCGGTGGCGGTCGGCGGGCACAGCGCGGCCGGCGTGACGATGCTGTGCGGGTCCCCGTCGCCGACGGTGGCCAGGTACAGGTGGTTGGCTTGCCGGCCGCGGGTGAGCGCCACGTAGAGCAGCTGCCGGGACTCGGCGCCGGTGAGCACGGTGTGGCAGGTGGCGGCGGTGACACCCTGCGCGCCGTGCACCGTGGTCGCGTAGCCCAGCTGCACGTGCGCGCGCACGTAGGCCGCCGGCAGGGTGAGCCGCCGCCCGGTGCCGGGATGCGCGACGGCGAGGGCGCCGTCGCGGCCGACGGCGGTGACGATGAACCGGTCGCCGTTCTTCACCCAGTCGGCGGCGCCGAGCGGCAGCCGCCGGTCGTTGGCCCGGGTGATCACCGGATCCCCGGCGGAGGCCCGGGTGCCGTCGGCCAGCGCCACCTCCGCACCCGTCGGGTGTCCGCGCGCGGCGAGGCGGTCGGCGCGGGCACGCTGGTTCAGCTGCCGCACGGTCTCCCGGGTGGCGGCCAGCAGCAGCGCGTCGACGCCGCGGGCGCGGTCGGCGGCCCACGCGGCGTAGGCCTGTTCGGCGCAGGTGGCCGCGTCGCCGACGTGCACCCGGCCGGCGTCGAGGTAGAAGCCCAGCGCGGTGGGATCGCCGTCGCGCAGCGCGACGGTGGCCGCGGCCTCGGCCGGATCGGCGAAGCGCACCAGTTGGGTCAGCGTCACCGCGCCGTGCGTGGCGGCGATCGCGGCCAGCACGCCGCTGGCGGCGACCGAGGCCAGCTGCCGGTCGTCGCCGACCAGCCGCACCGACCCGCCCCGGCCCAGCACGTGGGCGACGGTGCGGGCCAGGTCGAGCGTGCCGGCCATGCCCGCCTCGTCGACGAGCACCAGCGTGCCCGGCCCGATGCCGGCGACCCAGCCGGGCGGATCCCCGGCATCGAGGGACCAGAGCAGCTTGGCGAGGGTGTCGCACGGGGCGCCGATCGCTTCGCGCAGCCCGGCGGTGGCCACCGCCGACGGCGCCAGGCCCAGCACGGTGCCCCCGCCGGCGGTCCAGGCCCGGGCCAGGGCGGCCAGCGCGGTGGTCTTGCCCGCGCCGGCCGGGGCGAGGGCCAGCTGCACCCGCGCGCCGCTGCCGGCCAGCTCCCGGACCAGCTGGGCCTGGCCGGGGTTGAGCTCGGTGCCGTTGGCGGCGGTCTCCAGCAGCGCGAGCTCGACGACGGCCGGATCCGCGCGGCGGCCGTCGGTGCGGCCGGCCGCGGCGAGCAGCGCGGCCTCGGCGTCCAGCACCGCCCGGGAGGTGTAGAGCCGGGCGCCGGCGACGGTGTACACGCTCTCCCCGTCCGAGCGGCGCAGCTCGGCCGGCTCGACCACCGGATCCGGGTCGCCCAACGGGATCGACAGGGCGGGGGAGAGGGCACGCTCGGTGATCCGGGTGACGGCGTCGTCCACATCGCCCGGCGCCAGATCGGCCGCGCGCACCTTCCGCTCGGCCTCCGCGCGGACGTGCCAGTACTGCCAGCTCGCCCGCTGCCCGCTGACCGTGCCCAGCACCCGGCTCGCGGTCGACCGGACCCAGGTCTCCGTGACCGGCCGGCGGCGGTGCCGCGGGCGGCGGCCCAGGGCGCGGGCGAGCATGGCGGCCAGGGCGGACGGACCTCCGAGGACGGCCACCGCCTCGCGTCGCCACGCCGCCCGCTGTTCGGCCAGCGAGCGCGGCTCGTGCCTGGCCTCCCGCGTCTCCAGGGTCGCCTGCTGGGCCAGCGCGATGGCCTCGGCCGCCGTCGGCGGCCGCCCCTGCTCGGATTGGAAGTCCGCGGCCAGCACGGCCCGGCGGCCGTCGATCGCCCGCCGCCGGGACGACCACGCCGAAGACAACCGCGCGTCGACGCCGACAACCTCCCGCACGGGCCGCTGGTCGGCCTCCCGGCCGACGCGCTCGGTGAAGCGCACGCCGAGCCGGGTGACCAGGTGGGCCTCCAGCCGGGTGTTGTACCGCTCGGAGGCCGCGACGTTGGCCTTGTGCAACACCCGCCCGTCCAGCGCCCGCCACCGCCCGTCGCGGGTCTGCACCTTGTTGCTCACCGCCACGTGGGTGTGCAGGTCCGGATCGCCGGCGCGGGAGTCGCGGTGGGTGAACACCGCGGCGACCAGGCCGGTGGTCTCCACCTGGCGCACCCCGCCGGCGCCGAGGCGGGTGAAGGCGGCGTGCTCCTCCAACCAGGCGAGGGTGTCGGCGACCGCCGCGGCATGGGCGGCCTCGACCCGCGCCGCGACCGCCGGCGGGGCCAGCGCCCACAGCGTCGAGACCGACTTCACCGGTGAGAAGGTCAGGTCCCAGCCGGCCACGGCCCGGGTCACCGGCCGCGACGCCCGGGCGATGAACCCGGACAGCTCCCGGGCATCGGCTGGCGGGCGGCCGTGGGCGGCGGCGAACATCCGCCGCGCCACCTCGCTGCGGATCCGAGCCCGCTGTGGCGCCGGCAGCGGTGCGTCGCGGGGGCGGTGGCGCGTGGCGTTCGCGGCGGCGAACTGCTGGGCGCAGTGCGCCCGGAAGCCGTCCGGGGGAGTGGGGTAGCGCAGGAACGGCAGGCCGAGGGCGCCCGGGGCCCGCGCCTCCGGCGGTGACCGTCCCGCGGCACGCGCCTCCGACTCCAGGCGCGCCGCGTCCGGATGGCGGCCCTCGCCGAACAGGGCCCGCATCTGCTCCTCGCCGACCGGCTGCCCGGCGTCGATCCCGGTCAGTCCGGCCAGGCCGCCGCCGGCCCACCGCCCGGGCGACTCGCCGCGCTGGGAGTAGTAGTCACTCAGGCCGGCGTGGCCCCGCTCGGTGGCGTCGAACGCCGCCACCTGCCGGGTGAGGTAGGTGTAGCCGTCGCCCGCAGTCAGCTTGTGCAGGGCCATCACGGCCGCGGACGGTAGGAACCCGCCCTCCAGTCGGGGACCCGGAGTCCTCCAGTTCTGGCGGGAGCCGCGTCTCACCGCGTCCCACCGCTCCCGGCGACCCACGCGAGCCCCGCTGAGGCGAGCGGCTCGGTGCGGTCACCCCGGCGGGCGACGACGGGGCCGGCCGCCGGCCGCTACCGTCCGCCCGTGCCATACCCGCCACGCACGGAGCACCGGCCCCTGGCCGCCTTCGTAGGCACCGCCTCGCCCCGGCCGGATCCCGCCGTCCAGGCGCAGGTGGAGCGCTTCGTCATGGAGCAGTACGCGGCGGGTCGGTCCCTGCGGGAGCTGGCCGAGCTCACCGACCGGTCGTTCTCCGCGGTGCGGAAGATCCTCGACCGGCACGGGGTCCGTCGGCGCGGCCCGGCTCACCACCGAGACACCGATCCCGCTGGCCCGGTAGACGGCCCGCGGCTCGCCGGCGTCGACGGCCCCTCCGCCTCGGGCCTCCCGGATCCGACAGTGCATGAGGTGTGATGGCTTGCGATCTTGATTGCTACCTTCGCTGATGAGAACGCTGTCGGGGGGCCGGTGACGTCGCGACACAGGGGTGCGGGCGAGCCCGTAGCCGTGTAGGGCGCGAGGTCCTCGGGTGCCTCTGATTGTTGCTGCGAGCACGCGGGTCTGTGTCCTCGCAGCGGGCCCTCCCGGCGACGCCCATCGGTGTCGACCGTGGCAGGGGAGCGCGGTGGAGGTGCTGTTCGATCGGGTCGCCGGGCTGGACCTCGGGAAGGCGTCGGCGACATGGGGAGTTGGGGCGGGCAGCGCGGACGTGCCGCGACCAACCTCTAGTACTCAGCCGCTGCACGCTTGGCGGCGCGAGCGGCCAACTCCCCGGTCATGTCGGCCGGAGGTGACAGACTCCGCGTCGACGACCTACGGAGGGTATTGGTGCCGCTGACGAGACTGACTGCGCTTCTGCGCGCGCAGTCAATTAGCACCGGCACCCTGGCCGACGCGCAGCGCGTACTAGCGGCCGCGCGCCTGCCTGCCGGTCAGGCCGCGACGTTCGCGCTGCTGCAGCGGGCCGCCGCGGCCGGCGAGCTCGCTGTCCAGCCCGACGGGTCTTTTGCACTCCCCGCGAGCACCGCTGCTCTGAAGGCGGTCACGACGACAGTCAAGCCAACGCAGATCGAGACGCCGGCGGACGGGCCGGCTGACCCGGGCAGCGGACCGGCCGACGTGCGCATCCTCGCCTTCGACGTCGAGGCCGCGCTGCGCGCTCGCGTCGAGGATGGCGGCACGCTCACCCGGCGCATCTGGCAGCTCGGCGCGGTCAAGTTCGGCACCGATCCGGCCTGGACCGCCGAGCGAGGCGAGACGTTCAACGCCTTCCTCAAGCTGCCCGACGGCTACGAGGTCCCACCGCACCGGCAGGCCGAGCACGAGGCCGCCGCAAGACCGGCCGCCGAGGTCCTTGCCGAGTTTCTCACCTGGGTCGACGGGGTCGACCTTGTCGTCGCCTACAACGGCGAGGCTGTGGACTTCCCGGCCCTGGCGGAGGCGCTCGCCGCTGCGGACCTGCCGGCGATGCCCGGTCAGACCGTCGACGGGCTGTACCTGGCGTACTGCCTGTGGCCGGCCGAGCCGACCCACCAGCTAGCCAAGCTCGCCGACAGCGTCGGCGCCGGCCGCGGCGGCCGGTGGCACGACGCGCTCGGCGACTCGCGCACGCTGCAGCGGCTGCTGACCCACGGCGCGCGGCAACTCGCACGCGCCGACGCCGACTTGCACGCACTGCTGCGCGCCCTCGGCCGCGACAGCAGCGCCTGGCGGCTGATGGCCGCGCTGAGCCCCGCGCTGGCCGGCATGCCCCAGCGGCAGACCGCCAGCCGCCTCGGTGACCTGCTGCACGAGCTGCTCGCCGGGCAGGAGCCGCGCCGCGGACACGTGCCCGACCCGCTCGCCGTGCCCGCCCGGCTATTTGAGCATGGTCAGATCACCCCGGCGGCCCTCGCCCGGGCGCTGCACGGCCCGCAGACCGAGGCGCGCCCGTCGCAGCAGCAGGTCGCCGACGCCATCACCACCGCCGCCACGACCGCCGTCCCCGCGCTCATCGAAGCGCCGACCGGCACCGGCAAGAGCCTGTCGGCGCTGGCCGCCGCCCTGACCTGGCTGGCCGACGATCCCGACCGCAGCGCCATCATCTCCACCCACACCAAGCAGCTGCAGAGCCAGCTGGCCCGCGAGCTCGCCGAGCTCGCCGACGGTGTGCCCGGGCTGCTGGACACCACAGACGTCGTCAAGGGGGCCAGCAACCGGCTCAGCCTGCGCGGGTTGGTCTACACCCTCGCCGATGCCAGCGGCGCCGACGTCGGTACCGCCGCAGCGTTGATCCGCTACACCGACAACGTCCGTTTCCGCGAGCTGCTCGCCTTCCTGCTGCTGCGCCTGGTCAATGCCGAACGCAGCAAGACCTACCGGTGGGCGGCGCACAGCGTCGACCGGGCCGACCTACCGGCGTTCCTCACCGAGTACTGCGGCCCGGCGGTGCACGCCTGGCTGACCAGCCTGAGCCAGGCCGCGCACGGCGAGTGGCGCGACCCCACCCGCATCGCCGTCGCCGCGCACACCGACGAGGTGCATGAGGCGCTGAACGCCCATCGGCTCGTCATCGCCAACCACGCGCTGCTGCTGTCGCACTGGGACGCCCTCGGCGCCCGCGCCGACACCACCCTGATCATCGCCGACGAGGCACACGCCCTGGAGGGCGCCGCGACCGATGCGTTGTCGGCCGAGCTGTCCGCCGAGGACGTCGACGACGCGCTCGGCGCGCTGCGGCAGGTGCTGTCGGACCTGCGCCCGACCGGCGCGACCGGCGCCGCCTGGGCGAGCCTGACCGATCTGACCCGCTGGTGGCGCGACGGCCGGCTGCGCCGCACGCTGTCGCGCGTCCTGGACGCGAAGGTCGGGCAGTCACACGTCGGCGGGCGGACGCTGACGATCGCCTCGCCACACACGGGCGCGCACGCCGCCCGGGACGCGCGCACGATCGGCCGGATCCTGCACGAGTTCACCGGGCAGGTCGGCCGGGTGCTGCACGAACTCGGGCAGCTGGCCGACGCGACCGCGGGCCGGCTGGACTTCTTCGACGAGCAGCGCCTGGCCGCGATGCAGCAGCGCGCCAGCGGGCTGCGCGCCCACGCGTTGGAGCTCAAGGACACCCTGGACGGGCTGCTGCCGACACCGCCGACGGCGCCTGATGGCGGCACGGCGGGTCCGCTCGGTGACGGCATCGCCGCCAGCCAGGACGCGGCCGACGGCGGCGCCGTCGCCCCAGTCGTGGAGCTTGACCTGCCTGACGACCCCGACAGCCCGGACGCCAGCGACGACGACACGCATTCCGGCGCCGGCGATGTTGTCAGCAACGGCCCGCACGCTGACACCGGCGGGGACGCCGACGGCGACCCGGACAGCTACCCGGACAGCGACGCGGATGCCGACATCGAGCCGGACGACGTCCCGGCTGCGCAGCCCGCCACGCTGACCGGCCCGGACCGCGTCGTGTACGCCGCCGAGCCGGGTCAGCTCGACCGGCGCGGCCTGGCGCACTACCGCATCACGCTCAGGGCCAGCCCGATCGAGCTGCCCAACGACCCGACCTGGCAGGCGCTGCTGGCCACGTTCCGCCGCCTGGCACTGCTGTCGGCGACGCTGACCGTCGCGACGCCCGACGCCGACCCGTGGGCGTACACGCGCGCCCGGCTCGGGCTGGCGGACGCTGCCGTCATTCGCCTCGACGGGCCGTTCGACTACCGCACCCAGGCGCGCCTGTTCGCCCTGTCGGACTTCCCCTCCTGGGCCGAGCAGCCCAAGCAGGCGATGCGTACGGTCGCGCACCAGCTCGCCGGCTACACCCGCGAAGTCACCCGGCGGGCCGACGCGTCCCCGCCGGGCGACGACACCGGCGGTGCCGACGAGCCCGCCGACACGCCGTGGATCCACGGCGCGATGGTGCTGACCACCAGCCGCAACGCCGCCGCCGGCATCGCCGACGAGCTCACCCTGCTGCACGCCGCCGACGGTCGCGCCATCCCGGTACACAACCAGGTCACCCACGGCACCGCCCGGGCCGTCGCCGAGTTCACCGGCCCGGCCAGCCACCAGGGCGGCGTGCTGGTCGGCACCCGGGGTCTGTGGACCGGGGTCGACGTCAGCGAACCCGGCCGCAACCACCTGGTGTGGATCAACAAGCTGCCGTTCCCGGTGTTCACCGACCCGGTGATCGCCGCCCGGCGCGAGAACGTGCGCCGCGCCGCCGAGCTCGACGGCGCCGACGACCCCGATCTGACCGCCAATGCCACCTACTACCTGCCCCTGGCCGCGCTGGACCTGCGGCAGGCCGTCGGTCGGCTCATCCGCAACCACGCCAGCCGCGGCGTCATCGTCATCAGCGACCGCAAGCTCGCCGGCGATCTGCCGCTGCGCCGGCTGTACCGGCAGGTCTTCCTCGGCAGCCTCGACGAGGGCCTGCTCGTCGACGACCCCGACACCGGGGAGACCGCCGGCGGCAACGTCGTCACCATGCGGCAGGCATGGGCGCAGATCTGGCCCTTCCTCGGGCAGATCGGCGCGCTGACCGCCGACCGCGTCGCCCCGCTCACCGCGCCGGCCGCGCTGGAGGAGCACACACTGCTGCCGGCGACGCTGGCGATTCGCCGGCTCGAGTTGACCGAGCGGGAGGTCGAGCGACACCGCGCCGCCGGCACGCTCGAGCAGGAGATCCTCGACCGGTGCGAGCAGGTCGCCACCCTCCTCGCCGGCGAGCCCCGCACGCTCAAGCCCGAGCAGCGGCAGGCGATCGCCGCGGTCGCCGCCGGCCGTGACAGCCTCGCGTTGTTGCCGACCGGGCACGGCAAGAGCTTCTGCTACCAGCTGCCCGCACTGGTCCTGCCCGGCGTCACCGTCGTGGTCAGCCCCCTCATCAGCCTCATGCACGACCAGGCGCTCGGGCTCAACCACACCATCGGTGGCGCTGTTCGCGCGCTGGTCGCCAGCCTGCCCGAGTCGGTCAGCCGCGCCGGCCGCACCGAAGTCGTCGAGGCGCTGTCCGGCGATACCACGCACGGCATCAAGCTGGTGTATGTCAGCCCCGAGCGGCTGTCCCAGTCCCGCTTCCGGCAGGCGCTCACGCGGGGCGCCGAATGCGGCGCGCTGGCCCGCGTCGCGATCGACGAGGCGCACACCTACGTGCAGTGGGGTGAGGACTTCCGGCCGAGCTTCCGCCGCGCCGGTGCGCTGCTGCGCGAGCTGCGTCGCAATCACCCCGGCGTGCTCACGCTGCAGGCGCTGACCGCGACGGCGACCCCCACGGTCGAGCAAGCGCTGCGAGAGGAGGTCCTGGCCGGGCTGGTGTCCGGCAGCGGACACGACGCCCTCGTCCACCCCGATCAGCTGGTCGTCGTGCGGGCCAACCCGCTGCGCCCGGAGCTGACGCTGGGCCGGCGGGCAGTCCGCGCCGGCAACCGCCGGTCGATGGCGGCGCTGGGCGAGCAAATCGTCGACGCCGAGACCGGCCACACGATCATCTACTGCCTCACCGTGCGGGACACCGACTGGCTGCACGCGCATCTGCGCGACTACCTCGACGGCCGACCGGTGCTGCTGCGCAAGTTCCACGGCCGGCTGCCAGAAGTGGAGAAGGCGTCGGTCAGCCTGGAGTTCAAGGAGGCCGCGCACGCCGGGGAGGCCGACTACGCCCGCATGGTCGTCGTCGCCACTTCCGCGTTCGGGCTCGGCGTGGACCGCGACGACGTGCGGACCGTCTTCTGCGCCACACCGCCGACCGATTTGGCCGCGCTGTACCAGCAGCTTGGCCGCGGCGGCCGAGACGTCGCCGGGCGGGACGTCGCCACGCTGACCGACACCACGCACGCGCTGGCGTTCGCGACCGACCGCAGCCTGGGCACCGCCGCATGGATGGCGCAGCTGGACCTGCCCGCCGGCCTGCTGCAGCGCTTCGGCGGTGCGGTGCTGCACGCCGCCGCCCGCGGTTACCTGGACACCGTCGGATGCGTGCAGCAGATGCTCGCCGCCGACGTGCAGGCGGGACTGCTGACCCCCGCGCAGGCCGACCAACCGCGGCTGCGCGGCGAGTGGACCGTCGGGCTGACCCGGGCGGTCGCCGCGCTGGCCGACCTCGGTGCCGTGGTCGACAGCGGCGACGTTCCCGCCGTCGTCGCGCTCGGCGCCGGCATCCGCACCCCGGACACGCCGGTCGCGGTCGCGGTCGCGGACGCGGTCGCCGCACTGCCGCAGCGCGGCGGGCCGCTGTCCCGCGCCGGTGCGCCGCTGCGCCGGCTCCTGCCGTACCTGCACGCCGACGCCGGCTGCCGGGCCGCCGGGCTGCCGGCGCTGGCGCCGGGGCTGGCCGAGCTGTGGCTGCTGCTGTGCGACCTGCACGACGCCGCGACCCTGGACGTCTCCCAACGGCCCAACGACCGGATGCTCGTCGCGCTGGCGGTGCCGGCCGGCGCCGTGCCGCAGCCGGGCGGCGCCTCGCTGCCGGCGCAGTACGCCAGCCGAGTGCAGGGCAAGCTCGCCCGGGCGATCACCGAGGCGGCGCACCTGCAGCGGTTCTTCGCCCCGGCCCGCACCTGCCTGAATCACCGGCTGGCCGAGTACTTCGACGTGCCGGTACCGGCGGCGTGCTGCTCGACCGACCGGGTCAAGTGCTCGGTGTGCGCCGGCGCACAAGACGGCCCCGGCACGACTCCCGACAGCCCGCTGTACGCGCTGGTGCACGGGACGTTGCAGCCCCAGGGCGTCGACGCCGGGATGCGCGCCGCGCTGCTGGACGGCAGCGTCGCGGCGCTGCTGAAGGCGACGTTCAACGGGTTGACGCCCAGGCGGATCCTGCTGGTGCTGACCGGTCAGGACCGCGTGTATGTGCCCCGGCTGGGCGGCTACCGCAGCATCGAGCAGCGGCTGCGTGACGCCGCGCAGTTCGGTGAGCACCCCAGCGCGACCGCCAAGGAGATCAGCGACAGCCTGGACCGGCTCCGTGCCGCTGGACGGGTCGTGGACGACGGACGGCACGTGCGCGAGGCGAGCAACGCTGCTCGCGGACCGCGTCGCGTCTCCGCCCAGGCGCACCTGGCCGGCGCGGCGGGACAAGCATGACCGGCCGCAGCACGCCGCCGGGACCGGCCACGGCCTTGCCGCAGGTCGGTCACCTGCCGACCGACCTGCTCACCGCTGCGCTGTCCGACCAGCCGGGCGTCGTCGGCTACCTACGCGAGCTCGCACGGGTGCGGGACCTGCCGGTCAGCGTGCCGCTGGCGTTCAACGCGCTCGCCTACGCCTACGACCTGACCACCGGCAGCTACGACCCGACGCTGCTGGCGGCGCACCGGCTGCCGACCGTGTCCGCGGACACGACGATCGACGCGCTGCCGGTCGGGGCGCTGGCGCAACTGGCGACGGGCGGGGCCCCGCAGCCGTGCGAGGTGGTGTTCCGGCACGCCGAGCACGAGCAGCTCGCCGCCGACGGGACCTGCCCACCGTGGCTGTCCGGCGCCCCAGCCGGCGCGGCCGCACCCGGCAGTGACGTCCCCACCGGCGAGATCCTCGTGCGGGAACGGCTGGTCCTCGACGCTGCCGCGCTGGGCACGGCCGCCGGGCAGCGACTGAGACGGCTGACCGGCCGGGCGATCACCGACGAGCGGCACGTCGTCGTGCACGCCAGCTACGTCGACGCCGCGCAGGCTGAGCTGGACGACACCCGCCTGTACGCCTCCTACATGCTGCGCCGCCGTCGGGAGGACCTGCGCCGGGCGCTGGCGCCGCTCGGCCCCGTCGACGACGACGCGGCGCTGAGCGCGACGCTGCACGCGACGTTCGACGTGCTCACCGCGCTGCTGGACGCCGCCGGACTGCTGCGGTGGCGCGAGCACTACCTGCACCCCGACACCTACAGCCGCTGGCTGCACGGCGACGGCATCGCCCGGGAGGTCGAACCGGCCGACGTCGACCAGTTCTGCCGGACCGTCGCCCGGGCGTGCCTGCCGGTCGAGCGGCGCAACCTGGTCCGCGCTGCCCGCCCGACGTACTTCGCGATCGGACCGGCGCTGCGCGCTCAGGTGCGGGACGTCGCCGATCCCCACCGGACCGCGGCGGGGCTGCGCGGCCCGCGGTACGCCACCGCGCTGACCTGCGTGCAGCTGTACCTCGCGACACAGTTGGCCGACGTGCACGACGGGATCGTCGACGTCGGCGGTGCCGAGGTGCACGTGCGCCTCGACGACGCTTGGCAGGGCGGCGGAGTTTGGCGCGCGCACGTGGCCGCGCGCAACGAGATCCTCGACCCGGTCGAGCTGCCGCTGGCGCTGGGCTGGTTGACCGCACTGGAGCCGGCCACGGCCTACCTGCCGAGGCAGCGGGCACGGACCACGACGACCGGCACCGCCGGCAACGCCGATCCAGCCGGTACCAGCGGTGACCGGTTCGGCGCCCCGCAGGCGGAGCCGACCAAGGAGCCCGCGGACCCGGTAGGCGACCCCGGGGACGGGCCGGTCGCGACGCCCGCGGGCACGCCTGAGCCGGCCGGGGATCAGCCGCCGGCCGACACGCCCACCGAGGCATCCGAGCCCGACAGCCGGGACGACGGCCCGGGCGCGCCGCCGGCGAGAGATTCGTGGGTCGACGACACCACCCTCGGCTGGAAGTTCGTCCTGGGCCCCCGGTATGCCACCGGCGGCATCGTGCCGCTGACACCCAAGGTCGCCGCGGCGATGCGGACCGCCGTCGAGCCGGGCAGCGTGCTCCACCTCGATCTCAATCACCAGGGCGGCGACCTGCCCGCCGAGCAGCGCCGCCAGCGGATCACCTTCGACGGACGCCGGCTGCACGGCCTGACCTGGCCCGAGGACCTTTTTCTCGGAATCCGGCTCACCGCCTCGTGGAGCACCGACAGCTACCAGATCGCGGTTGCCAGCACCGCGCTGGACGAGCCGGTCGACGTCGACGGCATCCCGCTGGACTACGACTTCAGCGCCGAGATGGTGCTGCGCTACCTGTTCGGGCCGGTCGACCTCACTGCTGACGCTGACGCGCTGGCCCCGTCGGTGCTGCGAGCGCTGCTCCGCCATCACGGCCGGCCGGACGGACCAGGCTCCAGCGCCCTGTTTGTGCCGCTGCGCGAGCTGGTCAGCGCCGTCCGCGAGCACGCCACCGGCGCACGACAGCCGTCGCCGTCGACCGCGCAGGTGTGCGAGGCCGTCGACGCGGCCACTAACGGCACCGGCGCCGTACGCGTCAGTTGGGGCGTGTTATTGACCCGCGACGACGGCGACGGGCCGTGGCTAGCGCCGCGCTGGCCGTGCCCCGGTGATGCCTATTGGCACGTCGAACCGACCGCGTCGCGGCTGTCCGCCGGCGACCCTGCTGTGGTTCTGAGCCTGCATCCGACACCGGCCGACCGGCCCAGCCGCAAGCCTGAGCTGGTCAGCGGTGTCGGCCTGAGCGCCGAGGAATTCCTCCGCCGCGGGCACCTGCGCCGGCTCCCGCGCGGCCGGACGCCGCAGCAGCATCACCTTGCCGTCGCGTACGCCCGCGCGATGGGCTGGGACCCGCAAACCCTCAACCCGCAGGTCACCTATGTCAGTGAGGCGCAGGTCCGGCGGTGAGCACTTCTGCCGCACAGCCCCGATCTGTCGCCGTGAGGTGCGACACTGGCCGCCGCTTCGACGAAGGAGAGTGCGTGACGACCGGCGCGGCCGCCCGAGACAACGCCGACCATCTGCGATCCATGGGCGTCGACGCCGATGCCCGGACGCAGGGGGAGGCCGCAGACGAGTTGATCGCGTCGCTGAGCGACACGCTGCTGCGGCGGCACAGCGATCTCATCGACCGGGTCGACCCCTCGACGTGGCAGCAACTCCTCAACCGCTGCCCGAAGGATGTCCGTGGCGACGTGCTCAAGGACATCGGCCTGCCGGCGGTACGAGGCCGCGTCACCGAGCGACTGGTGACCGACGTCACCACCCGACTGCAGAGGGGACTGCAGCGGGGCGCCCCCGGCGCCCGGCACGCCGCCCACGAGCTCACCCGCCACGTCCGCTCGCGGATCCTGCGGCACAGCCGCACCCGCACCCCCTGGCCGGACGACGACCCGATCGACGCCGCCGGCCGCGCGATCGCCGTGGCGCTGTGCCCTGACTGCACCCCGCTGTTCCTGCCCATCGCGCTGACGTGGATGCGGGCATGCGATCAAGGAGCGTTCGCGCTGCTGCTGCCTGATCATGATCAGGAGCAGGCGCTGCAGCGGTTCTGGACCACGCTGGGGCTGAGCCTGGACACCGCGCTGGAGCGCATGATCGAAGACGACTCCGCCGACCCCCGCGCTGACGATCCGAACCACGAGCACGACGCGGAGGCGGGGCGGGGGCTCGACAACCGGCTGCCCGGCGCTGCGGAGTGCGAACCAGACGCCGACGTGGACACGAACGGCGTGGACGGCGACGAGATCGACGAGCATGCCGCCGGCCCCGTCACCGCTGCCTCTTCCTCCGTGTCGGAGCCAGCGGTGCCCGCCGACAGCACCACGGGCACCGTGGACGGCAGCTCCGCCACCAGCCCCGTCGGGCGCGCGATCCCGATGCCCGACACGACGAACGCGGAGGCCGCCGTCGACCCCGGGGCGTCGGTGGCGCTCGCGCGCATCGCGGTGCGGACGGCGGTCGACAGCTGCACCCAGACGCTGCACCGGCTGTCTCTCGGGCAGGCACCCACAGCCACCGCGCTGGCCGACCTGACCGCGGCGCGGACCGCGCTGCTGGAGATCGCCGCCGCGCTGGGCAGCCGGCTGCAGCGCGACCTCGAGCCGACACTCGGCGCGATCGAGGGAGCCGTCGAGGAGCTCACGCGGACCGACAGCATCCGCGAGCAACTGCGGGCGCTGCTGGCCGCGCAGGTCCCTGCGCGAGCGCACGACGCGTTGCAGGCCGCCGTGAGCCAGGCGCGCGAGCTGCTCGACAGCTGGCCGCCGCTCACCGAGCAGGACATCACCGCAGCGCGGATGCTCAGCGGCGTCGTCGCCCTGGCACGCGATACCGCCGCCGGGCAGGACGACGACGCGATCGACGACCGGTACGAGACGCTGCAACAGACCGCTCCCACCGCGCTGGCGCCGCTGCTGCTGGCAGCAGTCCGCGGCCGGGTCGACCTGCCGCCGACCACGAGCAACGGCGACACGCAGCCGGTGACCACCGCGGCACCGACCCGCGCGGCCGAGCAGACCCCCGACGGAATCGACACCGCCGCCGGCGCCCGGACCGTCGACAGAGCCGACACCGAGGCCGCCGACGAGGGCGACGCGGCAGCAACCACCGACACCGGCGCCGCCGGGCCCCGGGCCGAGGCCGGGCGGCAGGTCAACTCCCGGGCCAGCGGCCTGCTGCCGAGCGGCAGCACGAGCACCACCGAGGCCGTCGGTAGCGGCGGCAGCCGCGACCTCGCCGCGGACGCCGACCGCGTCCTCGACATCGCCGCCGCGGCGGCCGCCGGTGCTGATCCGGGTCGGATCGCGTCCACCGACATCCCGACCGGCACGACCGAGGTGGCCGCACCGGCGGAGCCGACGCCGAGGGCCGCGGCGACGCCCGTGCCCGTCCAGCCCCTCGGCTCCGTGGCATCGGCGACCGACAGCACAACGCCGACTGTCGCCACGCCGCAGCCGGAGGTCACCGCCGCAGCTGGGCCGGCGGGCGCGCCACCGGAGCCGGACGCCGCCTCCCGCACCGTCGACCTGGCGGCGCTGATCAGCAAGGCGGCCGGATGGGTCGGCCGTGGCCAGTACGCCCTGGCCGCGCATCTGCTGCGCCCGCACCTGCCGGCCGTCGCCTCCGCCGCGGAGCTCGCCGCGCTCGCCGCCGCCGCGACGGGCCCCAGCGGCCCGCACGAGCATGAGCTCAACGCGCGCGCCACCGCCGGCGAGATCGAGCAGCTCGTCGACGGTGACGCCGCACGCCTGCTCACCACCGGCGCGACGCTGCTCGCCACCGCCGTCACCGGCAGCGCCGCGCTGGGCAACCTGCTGGTCGACCTGTCCGATCGCATGGACAGCGCCGCCGCGCCGCTGGCCCGTTCCCTCGGGGACACGGCCCGCGCCGGCCATCTCGCCGGGCGGGGCCTGACCGCCCTGACCCGCGTCGCCGCCGACGAGGCCGACGTCGTCAACGCCGCAGCCCAGGCCACCGAGCGCATCCGCACCCACCGTGCCAGCCGGCTGCCGCGTGCCGCCGCCGTCCTGTCCCGGCTCCGCAGTGCCGGCGAGGACACCGCCGCGGCGCCGCAGACGCTCGGCGACGCGCTGCACGCCGCCGCCGGCGACCGGCGCCAGCACGTCGAGGCGGTCAACGCCATCATCAGCCGGCTCAGCAAGCCGTCCGCGCTCGACCGACTCATCGACGACGACGACAAGGCCCACCGGCCGCCGGCGGGTAAGGCGATCGAGGGCACCGTCCGGCAGGAGATGCTCAGCACCCTGCGCGAGGACCTCGCCGCCGCAGCCCGCTGGGCAGCTGCCGTGCAGCAGCACGGCCCGGGCAGCCCCGACTACGTCCGCGGCCAGCTCAGCGCGCTGCGGGAGACCCTGCTGACCCGCCATGAGGCGCTGACGGCGCTGCTGAATGGACGCGCCAGCGACCCCGATCCGCTCGTGGCGGCCGCCGCGACCGCCGCCGTCCGGCACGTGCAGCGCCTGGTCCGGCTCCTGTCCGGGGACGGCGGTCTGGCCGTCCCGGAGCCCGATCCGCAGGAGACTCTCGACCTGCCGCTGCTCGCCCTGCCGCAGGCCGCGTGGGACCCCACCGCCGGCATCAAGCTCGAGCCGCCGCTGGACAGCGACCTGACCGCGCTGAGTACGGCGCTGCTCGACGCGCCGGACACCGGCCTGGACCTGAAGCGCGCTGCCGACCAGCACATCGAGCGCGACGACTTCCGCAGCGCCCGGCACTTGCTGCAGCGGCTCAGCGTGCCAGGGCGCACCGCGTGGCTGACCGCGCTCGACGACGCACAACAGCGCCGCGTCGAGCAGCTCCGCGGACAGCTCACCGGCGTGCAGCAGCACCTGTCCCGCTCGCGGCTGGCCGATCCGGACAGCGCGACGGTGACCGGCAGTGGCATCACCCTTGACGCCACCACCGAAGATCAGCTGTCCCGGCGCCTGGGCCGGGCGATCAGCCTGCTCGACGAGGCCGAGCCTGACGTGCGCACCGCCGCGCTGACAGCGGCCGACGTGCAGAGGGAGCTCGAGGCGCTTCAGGAGAACAACCGGGCCCGGCTGCGCACCCAGCTGGCCGAGCTGCAGGCCACCGACGCGGTGGCCGCGGAGGATCTCGCGCGGGTCGAGCGGCGCATCGGCGAGGGCCTGCTCGACCTGGCCGCCGACGACCTGACCCGTCTGGCGGCCGGCGAGGCGCTGTTTGATCCGGTCGACGATGACCTGCTCGGCCAGTTCCAGCCGGCGATCGCCGCGCTGCCCAGGGGCCTCGACGGGGCGCTCCTGCGCGCGATCCGCGATGGCAGCCGCCACCCCTTTCTGCCGGATCAGCCGCTGCCGGCCGGCATCCGCGACGACGTGCACGCCGGCCTGAACGGTTGGAACACCGTGCGGGGCGCCTTCGAGAGCGGCTGGAACCGCGACGTCGCCCGTGACAGCCTGCTGCCGGCGCTTCGTCTGGTCGGCTTGGACGCCCGCGGCGCACAGGTCGACCAGCTCGACGGCAAGCCGTTCGCGTACGCCCGCGGCCGCCGCTTTCTGGACATCAACGGCGCCGCCGTCACCGGTGAGGCGCTCGTGCCAGCGTTCGGTTCCGCCGCGCAGGGCCGCTACCGGCTGCTGCTGGTGTGGAACAACCCGACCGTGGAGCAGCTCACCGAGTGGCGCGACTCCGACGGCTCCCATCTGCCGCTGATCGTGTGCTACTTCGGCACGATGCCGGCCGCCGACCGGCTCGCGCTGGCCGTCGGCTGGTCCGACCCGTCCCGTCGGCCCGCGCTTGTGCTCGACGACGCCGCGCTGGCGTGGATCGCTACCCGCCGCGGGACGTTCGCGATGTTGATGCGCCTGACGCTGCCGTTCACCGCCACCCAGCCGTTCCGGCGGGAGAAGCGTGCCGACGTGCCGCCGGAGATGTTCTATGGCCGCGCCCGCGAGCGCCGGCAGCTGATGAATCCCAATGGCCCGTCGGTCGTCTATGGCGGCCGCGGCCTGGGAAAGAGCGCCCTGCTGTACACCATCGAGCGCGACGCCGACGCCTCCGTCGACGACGACCTAGCCGTCGTGTGGATCGAGGTCGACCGGATCAGCGGCATCGGCGACGACCCGGACCTGCTGTGGGGCGAACTCGCCGAGAAGCTGGAGGGCAAGGGCGTGACCGCCGGGCCGCGGTCCTCGCGCAGCAACCCCAAGGACCGCGTGACCAAGGCGGTCAAGAGCTGGACCGCCCAGCCCGGCAAGCGGGTGCTGATCCTGCTCGACGAGGCTGAGGGATTCTTCAACGGCGACGCGCCGCAGTTCGCGCACGTCCGCCGGCTGTACCAGCTCAGCAGCGAGACCGGCTTTGAGTGCAAGGTCGTGTTCTCCGGCCTGCACTCGGTGCAGCACTACTACGCCGCCGGCAACATCCCGTTCAGCCCGACCGGTCACCTGCAGATCGGGCCGCTGACCAGCCAGCCGGCCTATCAGCTGCTTACCCGGCCGCTGGCCTCCCTCGGCTACCGAGTGAGCGAGGACGACGCTCAGCGGGTCCTGCTGTACTGCAACTACCAGCCGTGGCTCATCCAGTTGGTCGCCGAGAGGCTACTGACCACGCAGCTCGACAGGCGCGCCGGCAACAAGACGCCGCTGCCGCCGCCGTGGACGATCAATACCGCCGACGTGGTCGCCGCGCTCACGGACCCGACGACTCGGCGGGATGTGCGGAAGGCGTTCGGGGCCACCCTCGACATCGACAAGCGGACCCGCGTCATCACCAGCGTGCTGGCGCTGCACGCCTATGACAACCCGCCGGGGGCGCGGATGCCCGACGCCGAGTTGTACGCCGAGTGCCGCACCGCGTGGTCGTCCGGGTTTGCCGGCACGACGCTCGTGGCGTTCCGCGAACTACTCAACGAGCTCGCCGGTCTCGGCATCCTCGCCGACGTCACCGACGACAGCACCGGTCGGGCGATCCGCAACGAGACGGTCCTGCGCGCTCTGGGCAGCCGCGAGGACGCTGAGCGGCACCTGCAGGAGGTCGCGCTGTCGGCGTTGGAGGTCAACGAGGCCCGCGGTCAGGAGCGGCCGGCGCGCCGCGACGGCGTGCGGCGCAGCCCGCTGACCACGGCACAACTCGGGCAGCTGTTCCGCAAGGGCAACAGGGCCCGCGTCATCGTCGGCACCACCGCCACGGGTATCGAGCAGGTTGCCGACAGCCTGGTCGAGGTTGCCCCGACAATGGTGACCGTCGAGCTGCCCGGCACCTCCGGGGCGTACCGCACCTTGCTCGAGAGCGGTGCCACCGATGCGCAGCGGCTGCTGGTCGCGTTCGACCTGACCGGCATGAATGGCTCCGAGCCGTGCGCCAAGGCGCTCACGCTCGCGATCGGCGACGACTCCGGCGCCGGCCTGCCGCGCAATCCGGCCGCGTCCCGAACGGTGGCGTTGCTTGCCGGGCAGAGCAATGCCGACTGGCTGCTCGAGCTCGCCGCGCGGCCCGACGTCGAGGAACTCGTCGTGCCGCTGGAGCGGTACGACAAGTACACCCTGCCGCTGCGGTGGCGCGGCGAGGGCGGCCTGGACGTGTTCGCCGACGGCGCGCTCGCGCAGGAGGCGCTGGCCGTCACGGACGGCTGGCCGCAGCTGGTCGAGGACCTCGCGGTTGAGGCGGCGCGGCGCAAGGGGCGCACCGCCCGCCCGGCTGCCGCGCTGGAGCGGCTACGGGCCGCGCAGGCCGACCCGGCGTGGTGCCGGGCGTTCCTGACCGGCAGCGGCGCGCTGCTCCCGGGCTGGCCCGACATGGCTCGTCTGCTTGAGGTGCTCGTGGAGTACGAGGAGCCGTGCAGCCCCAAGGACGTGCAGTTGCTCGCGGCCGACAAGGTCCTCGACCTGCCTCGGACCGTGCGTCTGGCGCAATGGTTTGGCCTGGTCACGCTGACCGACAGCGTGGAGCTCCTGCTGTCGCCGCTGATCGCCGCCTGCTGGCGCACGGCGGACGTCGCCGCCGCGTGAATCACCCGAGGGGCCGCACCGGAACGTCGGTGCGGCGTATCGCCATCGTGACCGAGGCGGCACGGGCACGCCCCCGCGAGCGTCAGCGGCGCTCGCGGGGGCGCAGGACGTGAGGCCCAGCGGAGCCTCACGCGAGCTGACGCGCTGGCGGACAGCGACGAAGTGCCATGCGGCAACGGACTCTGCGATGTCCTGCGAGGCGCATACCCCTGATGCGCGGTTCGGCTGGTGACTGCTGCGCCGCCCGCCTTCCGCTCACCATGCGGGATCGGAGCCGGCCCCGGCTCCGGCGGCCAGGGGCGGCCGTTCGTTGGCCTCACGCGCTCGACGGCATCGCCGTCGCGGGGGAGCGGCTGTGCACCCGACCGGGCGGTGCGGAAAGCAGCGGCGGCCACCGGCGAGCGGCCAGCGTGACTGCCGCGCGGACCGGCCCAGCGCCGTCTCGGTCGCCCGTCGCCGCGCGGATGGGGCTCGGCCGCCTGCTCCTCGACCCCGCCCGTCACCGCATCCGGTGCCGTCCTCGGTTGTCTGCACCCGCCCATGCCGGTTCGGCGGTGTCATGTGCGGCCCGCAGGCTGGCGCTCGGGGGGCAAACCCTCGAGCAGCCAATCGCACAGACCTGCCCGGTCGGCTTCGTCGAGGGGCAGCTGCGCGTTGTCGGCAAGGCGAAGCATGTTGCTGTGGAAGCACTCACCGATGCCGCGGGCGGTGTGCTCTGATGCGGTGAGGTCGTAGCCGGCCTGGGACAGCCCGACGCCGACGAACCGCACGGACGCGCGGGAGTTGTCGGCGGTGGCCACGGCCCGCTCCAGCGCGGCCATGTCGGTGAAGCGGCGGGCGGTGAGCTCGGCGGCGAGGCTGGTGAAGATGCCGGCCCATTCGGAGGGCAGCAGGGCGGGGAACCCCAGGACTCGGCACACGCGGGCGGCGGCGTCGGCCCACAGGCCGGCGAAGCGGCTGGTGTCGGCCGGTCGGCCGGTGTGCGTGGTGGCGGCTGCGGCGGCCATCGCGGCGTCGATGTCGTGGCGCCCGGGCTGGTACAGGAAGCCGACGACCCCTTGGATGCGGAACTGCAGCCGGTCGTCGGCGATCGACTGCACGAAGGCCTTGAATCCGCCGGTGCCCGCCCACCGGCTGGCGGTGACCGCCGGGCCGAAGCGGGTGCGCAGCGCGTTGGCCGCGTAGGCCATCCGCAGCGGCTCGGGTGAGGCGGCCACCAACTGCCGCAGCGCCTGGGACAGATCATTGCGCAGTGGCCCGTCACCGGCCGGGCCAATCACGACCGTCGACGTGCTGGCCGCGGGCTCCCGGGCCGTGTGCCGGTCAGGCGCGGTGGCTTCCGCCGGTGTCGCGGCCACCGGCGCGGCCGCCGACGGTTGGTCGCTGTCGGGCGACAGGTCCTCCTCCAGCAGTGCCTCGGAGATGAACACGTCGTCGGGGATGACGTAGTCGCAGGTGTTGCGCAGCGCCGCCGACGACGGCCCGCTGCCGAGCATGATCACCCGGCGGTCGAAGGAGCGGAGCCGCTGGAACAGGGGTGTGAAGTCCGCGTCGAGGCTCAGCACGAGGAACTCGTCGTAGCGGGTCGGGTGGGCCAGCAGGTCGAGGGCGTCGATCACCATGTGGATGTCCGCGCTGTTCTTGCCCTGCTGGGTCAACGACGGGCAGTCGACCACCCGGAAGCCGGCGCGGGTGAAGTAGGCGCGGAAGGTGCCGTAGGTGGAGGGGTTGAGATAGCAGGTCCGGTGCAGCAGCACGCGGGGTGTGGTCTCGTCGGCGTCCGGCCCCACCGCTCCCAGCCGGTCCTCCAGCCAGCCCGACCACCGCAGCGGGTCCGTGGCGAAGACGCGAGCGGCGGCCGGGTCGACGTCGCGCAGCGAGGAGTAGATGTTGTCGAAGTCGACGAGCAGCGCGGCTCTGCGGTAGTCGGACGGCATCCCGGCTGGTTCCTTCCCCCGTGCGGACGTGGGGCGCAGTGTGCCCGACGTGCCGCTGCGGGGGACCACCGCCAGCGGAACGACCCTCCGAGCCGTGACCGAGGTCGACCGAGCCGTGCCACGGCCGCCCCGGTCACCTGTCCGCACGACCTCGTGGGCGCCCCGCCGCCCTCCTCGGTCAGGTCGGCTATGGCGGTGCCCGTGGCGCTCGAGGTCTTCGCGTCGCTTGCCCGTCGTCCTCCGGATACGTCCGATGTGGCCCGGGTCAGAGCTCCAGCCACAGGCGTCGCTCGAAGCCGCCGCGCTCGGCGCGCTTGGCGTCGGCGGCGGCCGCCACCGTGGCCATGTCCACGTCCAGGGTCCGGGCGATGGCGAGCAGGACCTCGTAGACGTCGGCGGCCTCCTCCAGCCGCGAGCCGCTGTCCGCGGTCCGCAGCTCCTCGGCTTCCTCGAGGAGTTTGGCGTGCAGCGCCTCGACGTACTCATCCTCGCCGAGCGGACGCACCCGGGGTGTCCTGCCGCTGCGCTCGATGAGGGCGGGGATCAGGTCACGGACCAGCTTGCCCACGTTTGGTGCTCCCCTCGGTTTCACTTCGGTCGTGCAGTTCTACCGAACCGAACCGACGGCCGTGACGTCGTGGCGGATGGCCGTCCTCATGGGCGCGAACTCCCGGACGTACAAGTTCGCGCTCGGCAGCGCGCTTCTCGACCTGGCCGGGCAGGGACGGGAGGACGTCTCGCTGACCGAGCTGGCCGCCCCCTACGCGATGCAGCTCGCCCTCCACGCGCAGCGCTACCCCCAGGGGCCGGCGGCGTCGGTCATCGGGGAGTCGGACTTCCTCACCGTGCTGCGGGAGGAGTCGCCGGCGTCCCTGCGGGACGGCCGCCCGACCGAGCGGCTGCTCGACGCCGCCGTGGCGTCGATGCCGCAGATGGTGATGCGGAAGTTCCACAACCTGCGCGGCGCCGGGGAGGTGGGGCACCGGTTCTACGCGCTGCAGGGGCGCGGGGGTGCCCGGCGGATCGTGCTGACACCGGAGCTCCTGGCCGTCGCCGGACACGAGGACCTGCTGCGCTCGGAGCTGGAGGCGCGGTGGTCGATCGTCGAGGCATGCTTCGACGCCGAGGTGGGCCGCGGCCTGGTGCGCTCGGGGGTCACCGTCTCCGCCGCCGGGGACGTGTTCCTGACCCCGACGCGCCGGATCGCCCTGGCCGGCGTCCGCGAGGGACTGATCGGCTTCCAGCACGGCCGGTGCTTCTACTGCACCGACCCCGTCACGCTGGCCGCTGCAGCGGTGCACGTCGACCACGTCTACCCGTTCTCGCTGATGACGACCGGTGTCTGGCGCGGGCCCGATCTCAACGGCGTCTGGAACCTCGTCGTCGCCTGCGCGCCGTGCAACCTCGCCAAGAGCGACCGGCTCCCGACGGCTCAAGAGGTCACCCGGCTGCTCGCGCGGAACGAGGCCGTCGCCGGGTCGCCGCACCCGCTGCGCCGAGCGCTCGAGCTCAGCATGTCCGGTGCCGCGCCGGCCACGTCCTCGCAGGCGCGGCTCGTGTTCGTGCAGGCCGTCGACTCACTCGCCACTGACCACGGCCTTCGGTAAGTGCGCCGGGCGAGCGCCGGGCGTGGCTCGAGGGAGGCTGCGGTGACCGGCACGGGCGATCCAGCTCAGCAAGATGGGCTGTCGGGGACGAGCCAGACATCTCGGTCACCGGGCCGACGGCCAGGGACTCCTCGGCGCGGTGTGTGCGCGGCCCTCTGCACCCGGGGCGGTTCATCCTGGGACCCTGCGGTCTCCGTGCTCAGTCGCGCTCGGCGTCCTTCCCGCGCAGATGTCTGGCGCGGTCCTCCTGCAGCGCGTCGAAGAGCCGATCCGCGATGTCCCGGACCTCCTCCGGAGGTGGGCTCGGGGGGCACGGCGATGAAGTGTCTGGTCGACCCCTGCGGCAATGCGGGGGACTGCTCACCGGCGCGTGTGCTGTCGTCCCCGGCACGTGCGTCGTCGAGGACCCGTTGCGCGGCGGCCGGCAGCCGACCGTCCTCGAGCGCCGCGGCGATGGTCCCGTCGCAGAACCGCTCGCCACGGACGATGGCTGTCACCAAGCGCACCGCATCCGCCACGGGCGCATTGGACACGTCCTCCGCACGCGGGTAGCGGCGAGCGCCGTCCCAATGCATCCAGTCGAAGGGGACGACGGCGTGCACTTGGTAGAGGGCTGACACGAGCCTGTCCACCGCCGGGTGGTAGACCGGGAACGGGAAATGGATGGCGCCATCAGCGCCTTGTTGCCCACCACGCCACTCGGCCAGCGGTTGTCGCGTTCGACGAACTGCCCGCAGCGCAGTCCGGAGTCGAGCACGCGCCTCAGGCGTAGCGGTTCGTAGCCCGGCGGTCAGACGAGCGTCCTCCGCGTCGGTGTGATTCGCTGCCTCACCCATCGGGTCATCCGCCACCGCCGGAGTGTTGCCGACGAACTGCCTTCGGGGGAACGTCGCCAACGCGGCACTGGTTCTGATCCGGCTCACGATGCCGCGGTGTCGGTAGCGCCCGTGGCGAATCTCGTTGGCCGGGTGTTGTCCGGGCTACCCGCGGCCCTCTGCGTTGCGCGGCGTCTCGACGACGGCCATCGGAGCGCTGGTGAGCTTGCGGGCAGCGGTGTGGAGGGCTCTTTGCCCGATTTCGAAACGGCCGCCCCACGCATCCCGTCCGAGCTGGGCAACAACGGCTCCAGCCGAGCCCAGACCGCGTCAGACAGCATGCCTGACCGCGCCATCGAGCGACGATCGACCCTCACCGAGCGACCGTTTGGGAGACACGCCTGAGCTGGGCGGCGGACCGGTGGGGTGGTGACACAGCCGTGACGGCGCGGTGACGCCGCCTCCCCATGCTCGGGGTCGTGAGACGCCGACCTCCATCCCAAACACGGACCTGCTAAGGGCGTCCTCGCTCTGGGTCTGCTTCATCGCCAACGGTCCTGTCATCGGCAGGATCGAAGCGACCTTTACCGGAGAACCCCCCAACACTGTGCCCCACCCATACGACGCCCGTATACGTTCACTCAGAGTCGACCCGTGCACGCGCCTGAAGTACGGGACCGACTGATTTCTCCTGGTCCATCACGGAACCCATTTGCGTTGGCCTGCAACGGCGGTGAGCCCCTTGGATAACTCGAGATCGAGTGCAGAGATGCTGTTGCGTGGAAGTGACGGCAACCCCACCGCAGAATACAAGGCGTACCTGGAACATCAGGCGGCTTTTCGCGAGGCAAAGCGCCGTTACGAAAAGGCGCTAACGGAGGCGCAGCAGCAGCCCGATCTGCTGAGGCTCTGGCCAATCCACGGCATGGCGCTCGACAAGGAGGTCCGCGCCGCCTACGACCGTTGGGTGTCGTTTGGTCACAAGGAGAAGGTAGAGGCAGCACTGACGGCCTTGGAGGCGACGCGCCCCGAATCCTGAGGCGTCGACTGCGGTTGCTGTCGCGGGTCATTCCATAAGTATGCGGCTCCAAAGCTATGTGAGCGCAACACCCCTCGTAAATCGCAAGAGAACGTTCCCGTAATCCCGGAGATGGAGGACACTTCCCATGACTGATCCTTTCAAGATCCTCAAGGACCTCGAGCTCAAGGCCACGGGACTCGACCCAGAGACCTCCCAGCAGCAGGAGGGGTACTTCGTGGCGTTCCGGGACATTGGTCTTCCCATCCGGAGGGAGGACTTCATCGACCCGTTCCACCCGAATCGAAAGGCACAGGTCTCCTTCCCGGAGAACACCGACCCGAAGGACGTCAAGGGCAGTGGCGCCAAGCAGGCCGGGCTCGACCCGGAAAAGGTCTACGAGGACCTGCAGCTTGCGGAGATCAATCGGGAAATGAGGGCGTTCCTCAACACCCACATGATCACAAATGTCAAGCTGCAGATGAGTAACCGCTACACGGTCATGCCAGGAGCGAGCACGGTTTTCGACACCTGGTGGGCGATCGTCACCGGCGCCCAGGGGATCCCAGGCAACCTGGAGCTCTCCCCGGAGATCAAGGAGGCGGTCTCGGATGCCGAGGCGCTGCTGATGGATGAGGAGAGTGAGCCGACGCGTGCGTACGAGAAGTACCTGGAGTACTCCGACGCCTACGACGAGGCTCAGGAAGATTACTACCTCGCGTGGGCGGACGCCTCGACCAACCCCGACAAGATCGAGGCATGGCCCACGACCGGCAACCTCCTGCGCAGGAAGCTCGATAAGGCGCTGGATCGGTGGCGCGCACTTGGCCGCAAGGAAGCGATCGAGGGGGCCCTCGACATTCTCGCTGCCCAAGGCAGGGATCCGGCGATGGCCCTCATCTCGAAGGCGAAGCGCGACCTGGAGCAGAACCTGTTCGACTTCCCGGGGGTCGGTCAGTTGCCGATCACGACGGTCCTGCCAGCTAACTGGGCGGACGAGCGGGACGACCGCGGGTGGAACAGCTACACCAAGACCGACTTCCACAGCGAGACCCACGTCACCCGTTCAAGCACGAGCATCCAAGCTAGCGCCGGATTCAGCCTCGGATTCTGGAAGGTCGGTGGGAATTTCGGATACGACAAGCAGCGAAAAGCGATGAACTTCCAGACCGATAACCTGGAGATCTCTTTCGATTATATGATCGCCGACGTCCAGAGTGCGGTGGTCAAGCCAACGCTCCTTGGCCTGAGCAACTGGTTCTTGTACGGCGACTATCCGGCGCACTGCGTCTCCGACGGAACGATGGGACAGCATCTCCCTCAGGACGGCACCGAGCTAGTTTTCCTTCCCTCGATGATCACGGGACTGATCCTGATCAAGGATCTCCGCATCAAATGGGACAGTTGGAAGAGCCAGTGGGATGAGCAGACCTCGAGCCTCGGGGCGGGTGCATCCGTGGGCTGGGGCCCCTTCGCCGTCAGCGGCAGCTACAGCAGCAAGAACTACCGCCTCGACGCTTCCACGGATCGGGAGAGCGAGGGGCTCACGACCAAGGGCATCCAGCTGGTTGGCTACGTCTCGCAGATCATGCCTGCCTCGCCGAAGGTGGCCAGTCGCGACCACATGCAGTAGGCGACCGCACCGACGACGACACAGAGGACAACGGCTGAGCGCGGCGGTTCCCTGTCGATCCGGCTCAGGAAGGAGGGCTGCTCCATGGCACTCTCGATGGACGCGCTGTTCAAGACACTGAACGACTTCTTCCTGAGTCGGTTCGGCTCCTCGGACTCCAGGTCAGTCGTATTCCGGTTCGACAAGTTCGGCTCAAAGATGTCGCAGGACGACTTCCGGGCGAATCCCCTGGACCCGAGCAGCCCGTTCAGCGCCGCGGTCGCCCGGGAGAAGATATCGGACTTCGCCAATCGCCTCCCGGCCGAGGTCGGCGACGGAACGAGCGTGAACTTCCTCGCCGATACCATCGACGCCATTTATGAGGAGGTGCTGCTGAAACCGGCGCAACCACACCTCCCCGCGGGGACGGACACGCACCATCGGGAGGCGCTGATCCAGGCCTTCTCGTCGATGAAGGCGGATGCACTCAACCTGCTGGAAAACGCGGAGATGACCTCCGTGTCGGGGGTACCTCTCGGCTACCACCTGACGGATTTCACGCCGGCTGACTGGTACGACCTTGCCAGCAACGAGGTGTGGACGTCTCACTCGTTCACGGTGCGGGGCGAGGACCAGCCGTCGTCGACGCCCTCAGTCGAGTGGCGGGAGCTGCCCTCCGACCAGCGGCTGGAAGAGCTGGTCCGAAACCTGCCTAGTGTGCGGGACCACCGGACGTCGCCCAGGGTGCGGGACCACCGCGGGCAGCGGGGGGAGGACTCACTGCAACTGCTGAGGAGGCGCGGGCTCGTCCAGTTCGACGTACTCGACCGACTGCGATTCAAAGAAGACCTGCTCGCCGACGCCCCAACGGTCGAGGTGACGACGTCCGAGGTGCAGCTCTCATTCGAATACTGCCTGGTGAATTTGAACCAGCGGTGGCTGAACACGTCCTTCCTGAACGCGGACAACTGGGTAATCCCCGGCAAGGAACAGGGCTCGGCGAACCAGTCCGGACGGCCGGGAAGCCTGACCCTCCTCCCGCTGGCCTTCCTGGCAGTGCGCAAGCTGTCCATCCAGGCCTCCTGGTCCGACGCGGACCGCCAGGCACTGACGAACGCGATGAGCTGGGGGCCCTTCGAGGTGATGCCCAGCGTCGGATCCGGGGACGTCGCCCAGCCGGGGCTGCAGATCGTCGGCTGGGTCCTCCAGAAGCTGCCTCCGCTGCCGCCGCAGTCCTCCGGCGGGACACCGCCCCTACCCGAGGACGGCGGCTCGAGCCCGCGCACCTATCGCGTGCAGGCGGGGGACACGCTGCGGAAGATCGCCACATACTTCTACGGCGACCCGGAAAAGTACGGCGTCATCCAGCGCGCGAACAACATCGCGCGTCCTGACCAGATTTTCGTCGGTCAGGTGCTCAAGGTGCCGGGCTCACCCGACGTCGGCGGCTCGAGCCCGCGCACCTATCGCGTGCAGGCAGGGGACACGCTGCGGAAGATCGCCATGCACTTCTACGGCGATCCGGAAAAGTACGGGGTCATCCAGCGCGCGAACAACATCGCGCGTCCTGACCAGATTTTCGTCGGTCAGGTGCTCAAGGTGCCGTAGACGGGAAGGAGCAGCTTCTCATGAGTGCGCCACCTAGCCTGCGGCGGGGTGCCACCGGCGAGTGGGTGCGACGGCTGCAAGCCGCGCTCCTGGACGCAGGGATCGACCCTGGCCCAATGGATGGCGATTTCGGCGACTCTACGGAGCAGGCGGTGCTCGACTTCCAGGAGAGCTCGGGGCTCGAGGTGGACGGCGTCGTCGGCCCGACAACCTGGGACGCGCTCGGGGTGGCAGAGCCAGAGGACGACAGGTCGCTTCTCCCGGACGAGACGCCGGTGCCGTCAGGTGAGGACTGGGCCGCCGTGGACGGTGACGAGCGCATGCGATACGTCATGGCGCTCCTGGTCGAGCAGTACGGCTACCCGGTAGCCGGCGCTGCCGGCATCGTCGGCAACCTCTGGGCCGAATCCGGCATCCTGCCACAGCGCATCGAAGGCAGCTCCGCCGCGACTCCGATGCGGGCCCGCGACTTCGGCGGCGACAAGGTCGACTTCACGGCGGAGGAGATCATGACCCGCGACCGGTCCGCAGGCCTCGGTCCGGCGCTGCCGGGGGTGGGCCTGGCGCAGTGGACGTCCTCCGGACGTCGGGCCGGCCTGTTCCAGCACTTCTACCAAGGTCAGGTGCTCGGCGCGGACGTGCTCTTCAACATGGAGGCGCAGGTCGACTATCTGGTCCAGGAGATGCAGTCCAGCTACGCGCGAGTGCACGAGGTGCTAAATAACCCGGGCGTACATGTGGACGACGCGAGCGACGAGGTCGTGTACAGCTTTGAGGTGCCCGGCTCAATTCTTGAGGGAGGAATGAAGCTGCCGAGGACTGACCCGCGGGTGCAACAGACGTTTCGGGTGCGCCGAGGGCACTCGCAGCGAGCGCTCAGAATATACGAGGCAAGCCAGCCGTAGTCGTCGCGGCGGGCGGCAGGCGGCAGCGCCGAAAATTGCAGCCCAGCCTGCGGCGCGATGGCGTCAACGCGACGTTGTGGAAAATGCACTGCGGTGGTTACGCGGACCTAGGAGCCAGCTCAGCCTGGGTCACCAGGTGCATCTTCCCCACGACGGTGGCCACCCGGCTCGAGAAGGCCGGGCCTGTCGGCCGGTCAAGTCCCGATACGGCGAAGACGCGGTGACAGTATTGAGGCGGTCACGGATGATCCTTCCCCCCTCGAGTTAGCGGATGCGCAGCAATGAGCCCAGCCGTCCGGGACCGGAGCGAGCAGCGTGACCGAGGTGCTGGTCAGCAGCGTAATTCGCGGGCCCGGCACCGTAATCAAGGAGCGCGCCATGGCGACAAACGACGTCGAAAAGGCTGTTGTCCGTCGCTTCTTCGAGGAGGGATGGAACTCTGCGGATGTGGCGGCAGTTAGTGACATCATTCACGAAAACTACGGGTCAAAGAACGACGATCTTCGCCGTGGGCTTGAATTCCTCCACGGAGTCGAAGCCTTCGAGGAGCATCTGAGGCAGTACCGAGTCCTTTTCGATAATCTCCGCTTCACTGTGGATAGGATGATCGTTGAAGAGGAGACGGTCATCACTGTCTGGAGATCCAGCGGCACCGCCAGGGGTCATACCTTCACCGCCCGCGGCGGCGAGCAGCGGCCGTACGAGCTGAGCAGTCAGGGCGTAGGCCTCACCGACGTCGTCGACGGCAAGGTGAAATGGCACGACATGTTCTGGCCGCGTAATCCGCTTTTTACCTGAGCACGACGATGATTCTAGCCGGCGCGGTCCGGCCGTCGATCAGTTGGCGACCTAATAGCGGTGGCGGCGGGGTCTGGGCGGTGGGAGCAGCCCGATCGATCCGCTACCGCAGCGTCGTCGCGGTCGACAGTCCCCTTAGCGGTGGGCCTTGGGAGCGGACGAGGTCCAGTGGAATAGCTACCCAACTCGCTCCTGGCAACCGCTGCATGAATCAGTGATCAATGAAGCCCCCTGCCCGTGTAGGATACGCTACGGAGTTCGCCACGGCAAGAGCCACTGGGGCGCCTAGCTAGAACCAGCTCGCCGCGACCTCTCGCAAGTTGTTTCGCACAGTGAATCTTTGACCGAATTATTCAAATCCAAATGTAACCCAGCGCGACCCGTCAACATGCAGTGAGACGAGCTCAACGATGCACCCTTCTATCGGGCGGGCGTTCAGCGACACTTCGAGTAGACCGGCGTCAAGGCTGAACTTCCGTAGTAGGCGTTCCTTGTGCACCTCCACCCAGGTCTTCTCTGCGCCTTCTCCACTCGTGATGGCCGCGACCCAGGGCTTGAAGTTGTCGGTCGCTAAGGACCACTTAACCCACGTGTCCGCCCGGCCGCGTGCTTGAGGCCCAACAGACAACACTTCAGCGGCCCCTAATGCAGCCTTGACCTCAAACTTGCCCCCCTTTGGGTCATCGAAGTCGCGCATCTTGACGCCTACGGCCTCGCATCCAGGAAAGACCAGATACTGATCTTTTCGTTTTCGAGCTCTGATTGTCTCTGCGACCCTTGGTTGAACCATTCTCGCAGCTCCCCCTGCAGGGAGTCGGCGTCGGACGGATCGAAGAACCAGCGAACTTCTGCGCTGTACAGCATCGTTGCCTCGACTTCGGTGTATGTCCCGAGCTCTCAATGGCTTCGGTAGAAGGGTGCGCTATGGCGGCCCCCGCAGCCAGCAAGTCACATGCAGGCCGAGTTCCGCGACGTAGGGGCTGCAGTTAGGTGACTGCGTTGGCGCCTCCGCGTCAAGGGAGCTCTGCGTCTTCGAGGGTCACTGCACATCGAGCACGAGCGTCGCTTGCGCACGTGACTGCTTCATGCCGTTCCGTGACCTAGATGGCTGATTTCAAGGGGTCGGGGCGGCGCCCGGTGTGATCACGGGCGAGGGTGCTCAGGCTTGGCGTTGCTAACCCAACGTCGGGCCGGGAGGCCCTCGTGGACGCCGACCTGGACACCCTCGCGACGGCGCTGTATGCCCGCACCGACGACCTGCTGAAGGCCGCGCCGCAGCGCCGGCCGTGGCGGCCGCCAGGGGGCATCGCCCCCCCCCCCCCGGGATCAGCGACGCCGAACTAGTGACCCTGGCGGTGCTGCAGGCACTGCTGGGGTTCACCAGCGAGGCCCGCTGGCTGCGCTTCGCCGACCAGCAGCTGCATCCGCTGTTGTCCCTACCTGCCTCAGCAGCCCGGCGACAACAAGCGGCTACGGCGGCTGGCCGGCACCGTGACCTGGCTGATCCGCGCCCTGGCCACCGACACCAGCCTGTGGGCCGATGACGTGTGGGTGGTCGACTCCACGCCGATCGAGTGCGCCCGCTCCCGGGCAGCGGTGCGCCGGTCGATGGGCCAGCTCAGCAAAAGTCATAAGGTCGGATCGCGATCTCGGAACTCCCGGTCCTCTCCTGGGGTGTTTGCTGTCAGGGTCAAGGCCTCGCTGGAGGTGCATATCTCCAACCATGGCTGGTGCACGGTGCTGTGGTGGAACCGCCAGCGATAGCCTGGAAAGGGGACGTCGATACGTAGCGCCAGATCACGTGCGGCTGCACCGGCGTGAGCAGGACGGTGGTCACCGAGCCGGGGGCGTCGGTGCGTCTCTCCGGCACCAGGTCGAGCGGGATCCGGTCGTCGGAGTCGAGGAAGAGCGCACTCACGACAACCTGCTGGGGGTCATATCCCTGCAGCGACGCCAGTGATACGATCCGGAACATTGCCGGGGGCGGTGTAAGCCGCAGCTGCGGTGCGCCGTCTAGCGGCCGAAATTCAAGGATGAGCGTTCCGTCCGCCGCTGAAACGGGCTGGGTCAACGCGACGGACCGGTGGTCGGCGTCCAGTTCAAGCCGCGCGGGCGCCGCATGCGGATCGCCCGGCTGGAATGCCGCGTGGACCGAGCACAAGTTCAGGACCGCCTGATCCCCGCGGAGGGGCAGGAAGGCGATCGGGAAGTCTCCGACGTCGAGGCGCACCTGGCCGTTCTGCCGCGGGATGCTGAGGTCGTACCGGGGCTCATTGGTTCCGTCGGCCACGATGGCGTGGGTGGTGCTGGTGTACTGGCGAGGTTCGGTGGGAGCGAGCCGGAGTCGGGCGGTCCAGGTGTCCGCAGGCGGGATGAGCGGGACCACGGTGCGCGCATGTTATGGCCGCAGCGGCGGACATCCTTTCCGTGCGGGTCGAGGCGGAGTACCGCGCCCACCATTGTCCGTGTGCTGTATACGGACGAGCGACCAGAGCGGGAGAGGGCTCACCGATGTGCGGTAGTCGAAGGCATTCTCGAGCAGCCGCGACGGGAGTCTCCATCTGACAGCGCCGGACAGCTCCGCAATGGCTCGGCAACGATTTCTAGGCGCGTCTAGAACATCCTGCATCCGGACCCACGCTGACGTGTTGACGCGGCCGGCTGTCCCAGTCGTGAACTCCGCTCACCCATTGGCGTCTCAAGCTTCATCGCTGTCGAGCCGCTGAAGGACCAACAGGTTGTTACCAGCACGCTTGGAATCGATGCCGACGAGTGGTCGGCCATCGGGAAGAATGGTGAGGCCCTCAGGACGCGCCTTTTCTCCGCCCGGGATCCCGTTCCCGATCGACCACATGTCCACAGCTCGGGCCCGCTCGCCACGCTTCAATCGCCGCTCGAAACGTGTGAGCATGTGAGCGTGTGAGCTGAGGGCGTACATGCAGCCATCGGGGCCCAGGGCGAGATCATTGATGGTCGGCAGTGCATGCTCCGTGTCTTTACCCAGTGGCCACGCGGCGAGGGGGATGAACTCACACTCGCTCGCGTCCAACCGCTCGAAGCGCTGTCCGGGAGCGAGAACCGTGTCCGTGCCGATGCCCAATGGTGAGTGGCCTTGAGGACCGAACTCGATGAGGCAGGGCTCGTCCCGTTGTTTGGCGATCACGACGTGCCCTTGCTGGAGTAGTACGAGCCCCTCGCCACCCGCGTTTGGCTCGCCAGGCCAGGTGACGCCGAGGTCGGGCTCGTCGTCGGTCGGCGCGGCGAGCACGATCGTTTGCAGCAGCCGTAACAGGTCGGCCGACAGCACGAGCAGGCGATGCTTCTCCTCCTGTAGTAGGAGAATCGAGCCTTCGCCGTCGGCCGCGACGCCTTCAAAACCGGACTTCGACTGGACGTCGACCGGGGTGTCGCGCAGGGTCAGGTACAGGTCCTGCCGCCACGTGCGTCCGGGTTCGCCACCCTCTTCCAGCTCCACCGAGATGACCGCCCAGTCCTCGTCACTGACCGCGAGAAGGTGGCTGTGGCCCCCCGGCCCGGCGCGGAGTGCCAACGCGGAGATCTCGCGCATGGGCAATGCCGTTTCGTGGCGGATTTCAAGCTTTTTCACCGCATCAGCCCCCAGGGGCGTCGTTCGTCAGGCCTGTCCGTTCACGCGGGAACTCAGGTCGTATGGAGGACCTAAGCGTTGGACCGTCACCGACGCGTCACCACTGCGTCACCGGGCTCAAGAAGTAGGGCGGGCGCCTTTGGTCGTCTGGTCAAGCCAGCCTCGCTTGCGGGACACCGCACAATGTCGCGACGCACTTCGAGGTGTACTGACCCGCGAGGCGGTTCAGGCACGTGATCGGCGGGTGACATCCGATCGCGGTGTGGGGCCCGTGATGGTTGTACTCGTGCAGCCAGGCCGGCAGTACCTTGCGGCGGGCTGACTCGTTTGCGAACAGGCGGGCAAAGGCCAGCCATCCGCCAGGGTGTGATGGAGGCTCCAGTGATGTGCGGCGGCCGCACATTGGCCCGCCATCCGGAGACGGTCAGTCTGCGGCCGAGCATGGTCGTGCGGAGATCAGCGTGAGACGCGAGAACCTCCGGGCGCGGAGTGGGCCTTCGACAAGCCACACCGCACTCGGAGGTTCTTCCGCGTTCAAGGCAAACCGAAGTTGTCAGCGTCGTAGCCAGATGCATCTGATCGCGTAGAAGTTGTGCCTTTCGATTGCCTCAGCGCTCAGCGCATCAGACTACGCCGAAATAGAACCCCCTTGAGATCAGTCATGCAGGCTAGGCGGTGACGTTCTGGTGACGCTCCGGTGACGCACGGACGGTTGCATGGGTTAAGTCCACAACTCGTACGTCTGGAAGGTGTCCGCGCGAGGCGCCGCGTCGCTCGGACCGTGTGTAGGACGGCGATGAGGCGGTGGCAGCCGACGGGGTTGTTCTGGGTTTCGGGCCAAGGGGGGCCAGCGGTATCCGTCTCACCGGCGTATGTGGGATGAAAGGGGAATCTGGACATGGTCAGGTTGCCGACGGACAAGACGCCCGTCAAAGGAGCAGGGCAGACGGGCCCTCTCTCCGTGTCGTTGCCGTCGGTGGCCCTGGCACAGGGCGGGGGGCATCCACAGGATGACGAGAAGTCCGCTGCCCACCCGTTCAGCCGCACTGGCTCGATGATGCCGCCTATTCTCACGACGAGAGCAGCACGTGGACGCCTGAAGGCAGTCGGTGACGGCCGTTGTGAGGGAATGGTGACAGCGATGTCAGCATGGCCGCTGCTCGTGCGAGTTGTAGCATGTTGACGATTCGAATTGAGCCTGCGCTGCCGTTGGCGTCGTCCACGACGGCGGTAGTGGAGTACGAAGGTTTCAGCGCGGTCACGGCGATCGACCTCGATCCAGCCATCGCCGTCAATGAGCTTCGAAGCGCATTGTCTGCGGGTCCTTTTCGAATGGTCGTGGAGGAAGCCGCGCACGGCGGACCTGAAGGCGCAGTGCTGGTCGATGTCCGGGAGCCGGCCCTCTTCGCGGCTCAGTGGGAGGGGCTCCGTTTCGAGCCGTCTTTGCGGGATCGACCCGTGGTGCGCATCGCCGAGGGTGACGCAGCCCGTGCCCTCGTCCCGGTGGACCTGCCCGTTGATCTGCTGTTCGGCTCGCTGCGCGTAAACGAGGACCAACCGGTCCCGGCCGACCCCGGAGCCATGCGCTACTTCCGAGTCACCCGTACTGCTCCGGCCACGGTGGATGTGCTGATGAGGATCTGCGCCGGAGCCGCCTTTGACGTCGTCCACCTTCGTGGCGCCGCCGAGTGGCGCGACGGGCAGGGGGTTCTGCTGTGTGCTTATGGCCCGCCACTTGACCACCGAGCTCTGGCGACGTTGACTGTCGAACCCGCCGCGCGGTTGCTCATCCTTGAGGTGAGCGGGCCGGACCCCGGGCCCGCCCTGGATCTGGCCCATCGCGCGCTGCGGATGGATGGCCCTTCGATCGTGGTCCTGTCGACGGCACCTACCGAAGAGCCATCGGAGGCCCAGCAGATCTATTTGGACGTGGTGCACGACATCGACCTCGACAGCGTGATCGCGGCGCGGCAGAGAGCGGGGGGCTACGCGGCGCTGCTGCGTCATCACGGCGGCGAGCATCAGATCCGAATCTCCTCATCCCTGCCGTCGCTCTTCGCCGACCTAAGCGACTACCACACGGCAGCGGGCCGGTTGCTGACCCGGCTTGAAGCGCGAGGGCGCTTCGCTGCTGAACGGGGCATCCTTCCTGACCAGGACGTCCATCGCCTTGGGGACGTGGCACGGGCAGTCGAGGACCTCGACGCCTGGCGCGGCATGACGCTGGACTACGGTCGAGAATCGGGCGCGTGGGTGCCGCTAACCGACGCGGCGACAGGCCTTACGGATATGCGCGCAGCCTTGCCAGAACTATCGCACACCCAGCGCGTGGTCAACGTCTGGTTCGCCGATGACGACAGGAACGTACCCTCCACGCACGCGCTCATGGCCTCACGCCGCTACTTCCTCGCGGTTCATATCGGGCTCGCGCTGTCACAGAGCATCAACCGTTCACCTGCCGGTTTCCCCGACGACCCCCTGCCCTTCGAACCCGGCGAGGGCGTCGACATCACCGTCGTCGTGTTCAGCCGCGACCTCCAAGCGGAGTCGACCCAGCACACGTTGCTGCTGCCGCCCCCTCCTGGCGAGAGTGACGTCCTGAGAATCCCCGTCACCACTCCGTCACGACTTGGCCAGTCGACGGCGCGCTTGTGCCTCTACCACAAGCACCAGCTTCTCCAGTCCCTGCGCATCACGGTCACCGTTGCTGAGTCGGAGGGAATGCCCGGAGTTCAGGATGCGGTGACGGACTTTGTTCTGAGCGGGAGCCTCGACCACGTCGACGACTTGGAGCCTCGAGCCTTGAGCATCGTCGTCAACGACGATCCTTCGGGGAGTCACACGATAGGTGTAGTGGGCGCCGGCGAGCCGCGCAGCCTCAACCTGTCGGACAACGAGATGGGGTCGAAGGCCAGGGCGGCCAGGGAGGCACTCCAGGCCATCTGTTCGACGTTCAAACGCGATGGCACCCCAGACCGATACCGCTTCGAGCCGGACAACAGAGGCCGTCCCGATGCCGTCTTGGACGAGATCAGGGCGCTTGCGCGGCTTGGGTGGACCCTGTACGCCGACATGGTTGTCGGCAAGGACTGGGAGTTTCAGGACGAGTTGGAGGAGCGCCTTCGCCGGCCCACGACGATTCAAATCGCTGTTACCGCGTCAGCCACCCGGGCGTTTCCCTGGGCACTCATCTACGACCAGCCGCTCACGTCCGATCCCAGGAACACACTATGCGAGGAGTTCCAGCGTGGCATCATCCGTGGTGGCCCCGCGGGGTGGGTCGACCGGCTCACGTGCTTCACGACGCGCTGCTCCAGCGCTGACGACCCGAACGTAATCTGCCCCTCGGGCTTCTGGGGCTTTCGGCATGTCGTTGAGCAGCCGCTGAGCACTCAGCGGCGGTCTCGCGGGGCCGTCAAGGACGCCGCTTCACCCGTCGTCCAGGATGTGCCCAGGGTTATTGCCGCCCCCCATGGCACGAACATGCTGATGGCGGTCAGCGAGGACCTGCGTCAGCTGCGCAACCACCAGGCCGACGTCGAAGCCATCCGCTCATACGACACCGCGGTCCGCAGTGACCGCTTCCAGATCGGGACGGTGTTGAAGCGGCCGGATCTCCACGTCGTCTACTTCTACTGTCACGGTGGCCGGGAGAAGACCGACGTCTGGCTGGGCGTGGGGCACAAGCAACGACTGCTGCCCTCCGACCTAGTCACGTGGAGGGTGCGGTGGGCGGGCACGCACCCCCTCGTGTTCATCAACGGATGCGAGACGGTCGACGTCACCCCTGACGACCTGGCGTCCTTCCTCGATGCCTTGGCCTTCAGCCGGGCATCCGGGGTCATCGGTGTGGAGATCACGATCCCCGAGAAGCTGGCCAGTCGGTTCGCGATCGACTTTCTCTCCACGTTGACCACCGGAAATTCCGTCGGCGAGCTGGTGCGGGCCGGTCGCAGACGCCTGCTCGAGATCGGTAATCCACTGGGGCTTGCCTACACGCCATATTGCGTGGCGGATCTCAGACTCGACACGCTCGCGAGGTGAGAAGGGGAGCCACATGCTTGAGGTCATAGGTGCGATTGCTTTCGGGTTGGTCATCGGGTGGGTGACCTACCGCACGCTTAGGCGCAACACCGAAGCCGTTTCCCTGTCCGACATCGCGACAGTTTTCGGCGCAGTAGGTGGAGCTGCCGTCACCACTCTCTTCCAGGACGACACGAGAATCTTCGCCTGCTATGCGATCGGCCTGGCTGTTGGATTCTTCGGGTACTTCGTCGTGGGACTGATTGCGAAGGACCAAGCGCCTGACTGGATGCTCGACCGCTCCTAGTATCAACGTGCTCCGGCGCGGCACGCCTCCCTAGGGTTGAGTTTCGGGGTCGGCCGCCACGTTCGGTGGTCGAGCGCGGCTTCGCCTGGCTAAGAGCCTTTGAACGACGCTGGGCCCCCGGGTAGGAGGCCATCACGTCATCCACCTCAGCCTGCTTCAGCATGCCTGCGTCCTCGTGCTCCATGACTGCTCTTGTTCTGCGAACAGTCATGACGCCGCCGCAGCCGATGAGATCGGCCTGACCCGCCTGGTCCTGGAACAACTCCTCGGGGCTATGGGCTTGCGACCGTCCTGTCACGGCAGTCCAGTCGGTGTCGTTGAAGGTGGCGCGCGTTTCGACTCTCGGACTGGGCTGGGCTGTCGCTCAGACGACCGCCCCTACGTGGAACACTCCGTGGAAAGCAGTGCCGCGCCCCGAGTATGGCTCGCCGCCCGTCATGCTGATCGACCTCAAGCAGCGTCCGGCCGGCCCGCAGCCCGGCGATGGCGGCCTACACCCCGTCATCGACGGACGTCCTGGGGTGCTGCGGCCCGGTCCTCGTCCTGGGCGAAGGGCCTGTCCATCGAGTCGCGGCCGATGACCGCCCGGGTCGAGACGCGACCCGGTTGGGAGGAAGCCGGCGGGCGTGCGCTCCGGTCACCCCGAGGCGTCAGTGACTTCATCAGGTCAGGGGAGTGCACTCACGCATCGTCACGGGGGAGCATGAGCTCCCCGGTTGGCAACGCGGAGGAGTGTCGTCCTCCGCATGCAGTCTCACGCTGCGTGACCGGCCAGTGCGAAAGGCTGCCGTGACCGACGAACGAAGCGCTGCACTCCTCGTCCGGATCTGGCTCGAGGGCGGAATCGACCGGTTCCGGGCCCGTGTGACGGAGGTCGGGCTCGACACATCGGAGGAGGACCGCACCCTCACCCTCACGTCGTCGCCCCGTGAGGTCGTCGATGCGGTCAGTCACTGGCTCGATCACTTCCTCCGTTACGGAACGACAACGGATTGACATGAGGCGAGGCCGCGGAGCATTTTCGCTCCGAGGCCTGTACCTCATCGCCCCTCAGCCAGAAGGTGCCCCAGGGGGTGTTCCACCGTGCCTGTCGATTCGAGCCCACGGATTTCACTGCTCGACGGGTTCTCCATACACTTCGGCGAAGGACCCGGTCAGAGGCCGGTCGACGACCTCCCGCGGGGCGTCCAACGCCTGGTGGCGCACGTATGCCTGTCCGGGCGACCACTGCGGGCCACCATCGCCGGCCACTTGTGGCCCGACGTCCCAGAGGAACACGCCCATGGCAGCCTGCGGTCGGCTCTGTGGCGCCTGCAACGGATGGCTCCCGGGCTGGTGCACGCATCCGGCAGCATCCTCTCGCTGGTCTGCGGCGTCCGGGTGGACGTGCAGGAGCTCGGGGACTGGGCGCGGCGGGTTCGGGATCCGGCCAGCTGCTTGACCGACGTCGACGTCCCCGACGTCGGACTGCGCGGCGAGCTGCTGCCCGGCTGGTACGACGATTGGGTCCTCCTCGAGCGGGAGCGGCTGCGGCAGCTGCGGATGCACGCGCTGGAGGACGCCGCCGCACGGTTGGCCGTGGCCGGGCGGTACGGCGATGCGCTGCAGGCTGCCTATGCGGCGGTGCGCGCCGAGCCGCTGCGGGAGAGCGCTCACCGTGTGGTGATCCGCGTGCACCTGGCGGAGGGGAATGCGGCCGAGGCGTTGCGGACGTACGAGCAGTTCCGGATCGTCCTTGAGAAGGAGATGGGTGTGCGGCCGAGCGAACAGATCACCCGACTCGTCGCTGGCTTGCCGCGGCCGAACCTGGCTCGGGACCTCCGGTGGGCTCGCCCCCGCAGTGAGGTCACGGTGATGCCCTCGTAGCGCCGTCCTCCTGGCCGGCGACGACGGCTGGGGCGGTACCAGGTGACATGCCGGTGACGTTCTGGTGACGGCGGACCGGTAGAACCGAGGTCGGGAGCGGACGCGCCTACCGCCCGCACGATCCCGGAGTCGTCGCGACCCTTCGAAGCCCTTGCTGGTGATGCGAAGTTCGTCGAACCTGCACGCGGTCGCTCGCGAGGGCTTCATGGCCCCAGGGAGTGATGATGTCCGGGACGAGCACCTGGTCGGTCGAGTTCGCCGCCGTGCTCGGGTCAGGAATCCCGGCGTCACCTGTGCCCATTGCCGAGGCGCACCACAGGCCGGGCATCCGACCCGTTCCCGCGGTGGCCGTCCTTGACGTCCGGCGGTCAGCCACGGCCGGCGCGGTACGACCGCTCTGCACCACTGGGATCTCATGCGACGCGGGCGCGACCTTATGGGCCGATTTGCGCCGCAGGGTCCCAGGTGAGGCCCTGCTGCGGGTTGTGGCGGACTAATCCGCGAAGGGGATTCATGATGGTGTGCCGATCCCGGACGTACAGCGGTGACGAACTGGTTGCGTACAACTGGCAAAACTGATCCGGTCGCGTGGCGGGTCAGATTGGACGGCGTTTCGAGCCGACCAGCCTCCGAGACCTAGTGCATGTCGTCAGCCGGGCGACCGACGAGGGCCACCAGTTGACGGTCGTCGGCAATGGTTGGTCTCAGGAGGGTGTGGCCTACTCGTCGGACTGGACGGTCTCGATCACCAACTTGAGCCGCCGACTGCTCGACGTTTTCGCTTTGCCGACCGATCAGAACCGCGGGCAATTTGCCCGCGTGACTACCCACCTGGTTCACCAGGAAGCCGGCATACGGATTTATCACCTGAACCAGGAGTTGTCCCAGATTGGCCTTGCGCTGCCCGCTCTTGGTGGCGCCAATGGGCAGACGCTGGCCGGGGCTATCTCGACTGGCACTCACGGCGGGGATGTGGGCCAGCCGCCCATGTGCGACCTAGTGGCCGCGTTTCACTTTGTGACCGATGGCGGCCGCGAAGTTTGGGTAGAGCGCGCATCGGACCCTGTCACCGACGATGCCCAACTTGCGGTGGCCCTTCGTTGCCGGGACCTTGAGATTGTCCGCGACGACGCGGTCTTCTCTGCTGTACAGGTCGGACTCGGGCGTTTTGGGGTCCTCTACTCCTGTGTGCTCCGCGTGGTCCCTGCCTTTCGGGTGGCGGAATGGACCGTGATTCAGCCTCGGGACCTGGTGATCGGCGCGTTGACGGCGGGCCGCGCGCTGGGAGAGCCAGTGAAGCCGCTGCTCGATCTGTTGCCTCCTCCGGCTGCCTTCCTTCAGGTGGTCGATCCGGCGAATCCCGGGGGTCTCGAAGTGGTCTTCGACTCGAACAACCCCACCTACGCCTGGGTCCGTCGCCGCTGGCAGACAGCGGGTGGGGACTTCAATATGGTCCCGTACGTCAACAGTTTGTGCGACTTGGGTGCTGAGGGCCTATTGAATGACACGTTGAGAAGGTTGCGCTCGCAGCCTTTCCCAAGAAATCACATCGCCAGCGCCGCCGCAGATGAGATTGAGCCAGCACTGCGGTCGCTGTTGGCTCAAAGTCCAGCGATGACAGCTGGACGGATGATGGCTTACGTCCTCGATGCCCTCTGGGAGACGAAGGCTGGCGGCTCGGCAATCCCAGAAGCGACCGCCGGCGTGTTTCTCGAGCGGTACACGACATCAATACAGGGCCGAATCGGGCCGTACCACGATGTCGTAACCGGATCCATGGCGGAGAACGATCAGCCATGCTACCGCGCCGACTCGATCGAGCCTGTCTTTGACGCAATGCAGCAGGGGTGCAGCGATTTCCTGCGCATCGCGCTCGAGCTTGCGCTGAACTATCGGCAGGCAGGCTACATCGCGTTGCGCTGGTCCCGCACCTCCACAGGATTGCTGTCCATGCATGGCTTCCCCAGCTCCCTCGCGGTGGCAATTGAGATATCCTCCGTCCGCCATCTTTCGGGCAATGAGGAGTGGTTCACGTTCCTGCAGAACGTGGCCTCGGGTGTGGGCGGACGTCTGCACTGGGGGCAGATCAACGAGCTGACCGCCGCCCATACGGCCGCTTCTTACGGCACCCGACTGACCGGCTGGCGCCACGCTGACTGAACTAAGCGGACAATCTAGCGTCTTCAGCAATCAGTTCACGAAGCACCACGGCCTCGAACCGCTGCCGGGGGGGCGCTACGGCGGACCGGCCCCGACTCCGCGACGTCCGAGGCGAAGCCGGGGCAACGATCGCTACCCCCGGCGCCGACCGCCTGGAAATCCTCGGGCTGGGGTTGGCCGCCGGCCTGTTCAACGAGACCTGGGACGGTCAGCAGTGGAGCGGCGGCTGGGCCGAGGTCGGCGGGGTCCTCCGTAGCCCGGTCGCCGCCGCCTCCTGGGGGCCGGGACGTGTCGATGTCGTGGGGCTGGCCCAGGCCTCGGACATGTTGGACGCCGGCGCCATCGCGGCTGACGGCGACAGCGACCGGCTGTTCCACACCTACAAGAACGGCACGCAGTGGTTCGGCGCCTGGGGGGATCTGGGCGACCCGGGCGGCGGCCATGGTCAGCCGCGATGTCGACCGCCTCGACCTCGTGGCTCTCCACAGCCGCCGGAGCATGTTCCACCAGTCGTGGGACGGCGCTCAGTGGAGCGGCTGGACCGATCTGGGCGGGCCGTTCACCAGCCCGCCGGCGGTGGCCAGTTGGGGGCCGGACCGGCTCGACGTCGTCGCCCTCGGTCTGGGCCGGAGCTTGTTCCACCAGTCGTGGGACGGTCGGCAGTGGAGCGGCTGGACCGACCTGGGCGGGGTATTCAGCGCTCCACCGGCGATCAGCAGCTGGGGTCCGGACCGCCTGGACGTGGTGGGCCTGGGGCAGGGGCGCGGCATGTTCCATCGGTACTGGAACGGCGCTCAGTGGAGCCCCGGCTGGACCGATCTGGGCGGGCAGTTCACCTAACCGACGATGTCCTCGTGCGTCCGTGGCCGAGGCACTGGCACCGTCCGCGAACGCAGACTCGGCTACCGATCGCCTTCCCGCTCGCGGCGCTCGGACCGACGGACGCGGTGTCTCAGCCTGGCCGGCTGGGCGTCGTTGACCACCAGCTCCGGACCCTTTCGGGCAGCGCTTGGTGTATTGCCCGCGAGGGGCATCCTGGGGCCGCGGCACAGCCCCCACGCGCAGCCCATACGCAGCACGCCCGGGATCAACCACCGCTCGCCGGGCCGCGGGCGGGCACAGCGGTAGCCGAGAGGGGATCTGCGCCCGGTGGGCGTCGGTCAGCGAAGTATCGGATCGGACGACGCTGCCGTCCCTGGCGGGCACATTCAGGTCGGCATCTGCCTGGAGGCGGTGGGGCAGACCGCCGGGAGCCAGCCGCAGGGCCGATGGCCGAGCACCGACTCGCACGGTCACGCCGGATGCCGCTCAGGTACCCAACTGCTCGGGGGCGGACCACTCATGGGCGGCACGGCCAGCGGTCGCTGGGTGGTACGACGGGATCTCCGTCACCCGGCGGGTCCCGTGGTCTCCGGGATGGACACCACCACGTCGAACCTCAGCTGGGACGGGGAGGGGGCGAGGAGGAAGGCCCGTCGTCGCTGGGACCACAGGACCGGCAGGCCGTCGGTGCGACGGGCGAGCATGTAGCGGCGCTCGAGGCGGAGCCCGGTGGTGGGCACGGCGGCCGGCTCGATCTGGTGTACGGGCGCCGTGTGGGGGGCGTCGTGGTCGCGGAGGAGGGGGCTGACGGGTTCGGGCATGGGCTCGGGCGGCCGCTGCTCCAGGTCGACCAGGCTGCCCTGCACGAACCGCCGGCGGCCATCGACTTCCTCGATGAGGTAGGGGTGCCAGTAGCGGGGCAGGGGGCTGCTGGGCCGGTAGCCGTAGCGGGTGCGCGCGCTGCCGACAACCTCGCCAACCACGGGCGGCGCAGCAGGCAGCGGTGGAGGAGCCAGGTCCCGGCCTCCGGCGCGGCGCTCCACAGCCCAAAGGAGATTGGCGTCCTCGTCGATGCCCACGAGCACGTCGTCGAGCACCGGCCCGGTGAGGGGGGTGGCCACCGTGGGCCACACCACCAGCGAGGTCTCGGCGAGGCCGTGCACCCGGAACAGGCCCCACGTCGCCGGTGTGGTGAGGGTGGTCTCGCCGTCGAAGGCGTCGACCACGGTGACCTCGTGCAGGGTGACCACGCTGCCGCTGGAGGTCGGCAGGGGGAACGTGAACCAGTCGTCGCCGTGGGAGGCGATGAGGTCGATGAGCAGCATGGTGGCCAGATGGGTGCGGTCGGGCGGGAAGCCGCCCACGTCCACCCGGGCGTCCTCGATCTGCCACCACCGGGGATGGGGCGCCCCCGGATACCTGAGGCGCCCCGGGATCAGGAACACCGGCTCGGGCGGAGGGGCGGGAGGGGGGAGCGGGGCGTCGGCCGACACCGACCACCAGTCCACGTCGCCGCCGTCGTGGCGGGGCAGGTGCAGGGTGACCGCGCCGGCCCCGGCCGTGAAGGCCGCGGTGTGGACCAGCTCGGCCGGGTCCCACAGGTCGGCGGGCTCGGTGGGGGGCACGTCGGCGAACGGCGCGGCGGGCAGGCCCAGCTCCGCCCGCCGCTGGTGGAGGGCGCGGCCGTCCAGCGCGCCGGCCGGGAGCCGGTCGTAGGGCGGCGGCAACGGCGGTAGGTGCAGCGACGCGTCGGCCCGTTGTTGCTCGCTCAGGTGGGCGGCGGCGGTCAGGCCGACCCGCACCCGCCGGCCCGGTGTCCACCACTCGCCGGGCTCGGACTCGACGATCGCCTCGGCCGGCACCAGCCGCGGGTCCATGGCCGGGTCGCCGTCGTAGGGGTCGATCGGCACGTGGGAGGCCTGCACGCGCACCTGCACGGGGGAGGCTGCGTCCTCGCCCCGGTGTTCGCCCAGTTGCCACTGCCGGCCGAGGAACCACAGGGGGTCGGCGATCTCAGCGCGGAAGCCGCGGTCGAGGTCGCCCGCGGGGCGGATGGGCTCGAGTCGGCGGGCCAGATCGTAGCGGTAGGGCACGGCTGCTCCGCTCAGAAGGACGGCGATGGGTCGACCCCGGGGTCGTGGACGGGCAACACGGTGAGGGGCGTGGCCGTCGCGACCGCGCCGAGGTGTGCAGGATCGGCCATGCGGGTCCGGGCCGACTCCCGCGTCTCGGCGAGGATGGTGACGAGGGTGGCGGTGTCGAGGGGCTGGTCGGTCACCGGGGGGACGGCCAGGAGGATGGCCTGCGGGGCGCGCGCGCCAGGGGCGTCGAAGTGGAAGGCGACCTGCGTGGCCTGCTCCGTGCCCGGGATTGTCTCGCCCCAGCTGTCGAGCAGCCCGAGGGCCACCGGACGGCCGGGCTCGGTGCCCGGATCGAGGGCGCCGGCGGGACCGAAGGCGGCCACCAGGTGGGTGGACGGCGGCACCGGCTCCGCGGCGTCGGCGCCGAGGTCGACCTGCCAGGGGTCGCCGGAGCGGCTGGTCCAGGCGGTGAGGGGCTCGCCGTCGGGGGTGAGGCGGCGCAGCAGCTGCTCGGCCTCCAGCCGGGCGAGCGGCGCCCGCACCGCTGCTACCACCTCCAGCCAGTCCGGGTCCAGGGGGGTGGCCCCGTCGGCGGGCGGTTCGGCGGCGAGGGCCACGGGCAGCTGGTCGAGGGGCAGCCGCGACAGCACGGGCAGCCGGCCCTCGGGCGACACCAGCTCGGCCAGGGCCTGGGCGAGCAGGGGCACGGAGAGGGCGGCGGCGGCTGCCGGTGTGGGGGAGCGGCCGAGGCGGTCGGTGAGGGCGGCGAGGGCGCGGGCCATCAGCACGCCGGGATCCGGGGCGTCGGCCGTGAGCGGCGTGATGCCCCAGCGCAGGGCGTCGCGCAGGCGAGCCCGCTGGCCGGCCTCCGGGCCGCCGGTCACCGCGGTGAGGGCGATCTGCAGGTCGACGGCCACGCCGTGCACGGCGGTGTAGCGGGCGAGGAGGTCGCCGTGCACGGCCGCCTCGGACGGGGTCGACGTGTCGGCGGTGAGGTCGCCCGGCACCACCGGTCGGGTGCCCAGCAGGTCGGCGAGTCGACGGACGCGGCCGTGGGCGGCGAGTTCGGTGTCGGGATCCGGCAGCAGCGCGGCACCGCCGCTGTGGGCCAGGGCGGCGGCGTGGAGGTCGCCGACTGACAGCGACAGGGTGTCGACGGGGCCCAGCCCTACGTCGGCGAGGGTCACCGTGCTCGTCGGGTTCCCGTCACCGTCGAGCACCTGCCAGGTCCAGGCGGGCCCGTCAGGCGGGCCCACCGTGGCCACGAGGAAGGCGGCCACGGCCGGTTCGGCCAGGCATGCGGGGCTGGTGGAGGCGTCGACCGGCGCAGGCGCCGGGGCGTCGGGAAGGGCGGTAATGACGGTGGTCGCCACGCTGCGGCCGGTCCGGGGGGTGCGCAGCACGTCGAGCGTGGGCGGGGCGGTGAGGCCGGCGGCCGCCTCCATCGATCGGGCGGCCAGCGCGGCCCGGCCGGATACGACGTCGAACACGGCCCCGGCCACCAGCAGGTCGCCGTAGGTGTCGACGGCCTCGGCCAGCGGGGCCAGGGTGGCGAGCTGCGCGGGCGTGAGCAGGAGGCTGTCCGGGTGGGTGCGGAACCGGGTGAGCACGGCCAGGCCGTCGCACACCCGCCGGCCGTCGTGCTCGCTGCGGATGGGGAAGTCGCGACGCAGCCGCTGGACCGCGGCTCGCGCGGCGACGGCCCGCTCCACGGCGCGACCCAGGGCCTCGGACAGGTGGGCGCCGAGGCGCACCTCGGCGGCCAGGTGTTCGGCCAGGCGCACGCCCTCGGAGTCCAGGTCGATCTGCCAGCGAGCGGGCTCGGCGTCGAACAGTGACCGGTCGCGGAGGATGGCCGCGGTCAGGGCCTGGGCCTCGGAGGGGGCGTGCAGGTACTCGTCCGGTTGCAGCGGCACGTCCCGGGGCCGCGGCGCGTCGACCCATCCGTAGGCGCCCAGAGCGAAGCGGGCCGGCCCGGCTCCGCTCGTGAGGCGGCGCAGGCGTCCCCAGGCTAGGCCGGTGACCCAGGGGTCGATGCGGTGGCTAGCCGTGTCCAGGGTGGCCCGCAACACCCGTTCGAGCACCTCGATCGGCTCGGGTGCCAGCCGCGCGGCGGCGTCGTGGGCGATGTGGAAGAGGTCGCTCTGGATGTTGCCGCTCAGCTGGGAGTCGTCGAACTGGGTGCCCCACCGCTGGAGCACCGTGGGCGTGTCGTTGGCCGCCGCCACCGGGTCGAGCAGGGGCCCGGTGTCCTGCTTGGCCGCCCGGGCCACCTCGGCGGCGCCGACAGCCCGGGCGTGCACGAGCAGGCGCAGCAACAGGCTATTCGGCCACGACTGGAACAGCTCGCTTCGGCGGTCCTCGGAGGCCAGCACGTTGGGCGGGAATCCGAGGATCCGCTCCACCGCCTCGGCGAAGTCCACGTCGATGTTGTCGGGCTCCACGAGCGGGATGCGCAGGTCCTGCGGCCACCCGAGGGTGGCGTAGCGACGGGCGGGATGTCCTCCGAGGTCGAGCACGGGCTGGGCCAGGTCGGTCCACCAGTCGTGCAGCGCGGCGAAGCCGATCCCCGAGCCGAATGCCCACCACAGGCCGTGCACCAGCTCGAGGGGGAGCAGCCACCGCCAGGCGTAGCCCGGTGAGGAGGGCACCTGGGCGAGTAGATCGAGCAGCCGGGCCGTGTCCGCTCCCGCGGTTGTGCCGCCGGCCTCGCCGGCCGCGATCCACAGCGGCCGCACGCCGAGGAGGACGTCGCGCAGCGAAGCCTCCACGGCCGGGTCGCCCGCCGCCGGGGCCCACCGGGTCAGGGAGGTGACGGGCAGGACGCCGTAGGGCTGATCGCCGATGCGCACGGGCGGCACCGGGCCCTCGGGCAGCAGGTGCTCTCCGGCCCACCGGGCGAGGGCGAAGCCGTCATCGCTCAGGCTCCACACGTCCTTGAGGCCGTGGCCCCAGACCGCCGGCCACAGGGCCGCCACCATGGCCTGGCCCACGTCGATGTCATTGGTGTCGCCGCCGGGCAGGGGACCGAGCGCGGTCCCTGATCCGGTGAGGGCGTACGCGACGGCGGCGGCGCCGTCCTGGGGCCCCGGCGCCACGAGCAGCTGGCGCCACACCTCCGGATCGCGGGCCAGGTCGGCGGCCGGCTCACCGGCCACGGCGTTGGTGGGCGCCCCTAGGGACAGCACCCCGAGGATGCCGGCGTCGCGGTGGGCGCGGAGCAGCTCGGCGGGATCGTCGTCGCCCAGGCCGACGACGTAGAGCACGTCGATGTCGTTGGGGTCGGTGCCCAGGTCCAGCTCCGCACCCAGCCGGACGTCTTTCGCCTCGGCGAAGGAGGTCCACCAGCGGACCTGCCCCGCCTCGACGTCGGGCGGGTCGAGGGTGAGCCGCGATCGGTCCACGGCCAGGGTGGCGGCGAGCGCAGGCGCCGCCCCGCCCCGCACCCACCACAGTTCGAGACGCTCGGGAAGGCCGGCCACACAGCTGACCGCCATCTCCGTGCGCGCATTCCCCGGCCGGGTGATCGTCCAGCCGCCGGCGCCGTCGTTCACCGCCGAAAAGGTGCGGGCCAGCCAGGCGGCCCGACCGGCAGCCCCGACCTGGGCGGCGAAGCGGGTCCACTGGGCCCGGCCGGCGTCGGTGCTCAGGTCGCCGTCCGCGTCGACCCACAGCCGCTCCACGGCGTCCAGCTCGTCGGCCGTCGCCGTCGGCTGATGGCGGTCGAGCGAGGCGGCGTCGGGCACGACGCGCACCTTCAGCGTCCAGTGGCCGCCGACGGCGGACGGCGCCACGAAGCGGGTCTCCAGCCGAAGCGGCAGGAGCACCCCGACGGTGGGCGGCGGAGACCCGGGAGGCGTGTCACGGTCACCCTCAGCCAGCTCGCAGCCCACGTGGATCAGGACGGCGAGCGCCGAGGCGTCGACCGGACGGACGGCGGCCACCTGCGAGATGTCGGTGAAGCGCCCGCCCAGGTCGGCCCGGGCGGCGAGGACGGCCAGGGCCAGTCGGCTGGCGTCGCGGTCGCGGGGGAACGGAGCGGGGCGGGGGAACAGCGGCCGGCGGATCGGGTGGCGGGCGACCTCGGCGAGCAGCTCCTCGGAGCTGGCGACCCGGGACAGCCAGCCCAGGGTCGCTTCGAGGCAGCGGCGGGCGGGTCGGATGTCGAGGCGCAGCAGGCGCAGGGCCTCGCGCAGCTTCGCGGTGGGATCGGGCTGGGTAAGGGGAAGCACCATCACGAGGGCTCCGGGATCAGGGCCTCGCCGCGGATCAGCACACGGTACGGGTCGGCGAAGGCGGCGTCCGCGAAGGAGCCGCCGTGGAGGGCGCCGTCGTACCGGGCGATGCGGGCCGCGTCGAAGCCGGGCAAGGGGGCGCCGTCGGGCTGGCGGGCTGTGTTGAAGAACTGGAACCCCTGAGGCGGTTCCTCCAGCACCACCCAGTGCGCGGCACCGAGCGCGGGGTCGAGGTCGAAGCCGAAGAAGGTGATGTTTGGAGTCACCGATCCCTGGAACGACGGGAGCAGGCGGGAGTCGAAGTCCGGATCGGCCGCCCAGTCGGGCTCGCCGCCGACCAGGCGCGCCGGGGTGAGGTACACGAGGGTGGCGGGGTAGCGCCGGAAGAGCGGAGTCTTGAACACCACCACGAGGTCGGCGCTGGCCGCCGCCGGTGTTTGGTGGGCGGTGGACCCGAGGTCCGAGGCGGCTGGCCAGGCGTGCACGCCGACGATGTCGTCGACGTAGAACCCCGCCGCTGGGTCGGTGCGCGACCAGAACTGGCGCAGGGGCGTGCAGCCGTGGCGAACGGGGATGTTGCGGAAGCGCAGCTCGCCGAGCGTCTGGGAGTTCAGGCCGAGCAGGAACGCGTCAACGAAGGCCGGATTGGTCTCCACGGCCACCACGGCGTTGTCGGCCAGCTGCTGGGCGCCTGGGAGCAGCCAGTCGGGCGCGTGGTCACGCAGCAACTGCCAGGCGGGGATGTCGAGGTCGGGGCACAGCTCGGGCGGGGTCAGGGGCTGATCGTCGAGACCGGTGATGCCGCCGAGCACGCGATCGGCCACGAAGGGGCGGTCCCCCGTGGGGTCGATCGCCGCGGCGACGCCTTCGGTCAGCACGTCTAGGTCGACCGGGTCGCACGGGCGGACCGGTTCCCGCGTGAGCAGCGGCCGAGCGACGTGGAGGAGCGAGTCGCTGTCGGGCTCACTGTCGAGGCGGCGCAGCAGCTCGAGGAGTCGTTCCTCGTCGGGCTGCTTGCCCGTGGGCGAGTCCAGAATGGCCAGCAGCACGAGGGTCTGCAGGCGGCCACCCTGACGGGCCCGGTCGAGGACCTGCCGCATGATCGAGTCGAACAGGTCGATGATGCGGTCCGAATAGGGGCGCCGGTCGAACCGCTCGATCAGCTCTTGCAGCGCCTGGAACCGCGGCCCTCCACCCTGCACTCCTTGCTCCACGGCGGTGTCGAGCGGCTCCACGCCGGTCCGGTCGGCGATGTCGTCGGTGTGGGGCAGGCCCTTCGGCGCGCGCTCGGGCGGCGGTGGGCAGGCGTTGGCCGCCACGATGACCGCTCGGGGGTCGGCGGCGCCGGAGGTGGCCAGCGCGGTGCGGTTGGGTCCCGGGCGCAGGGCCCGGCGGGCGGCCGACGAGAACAGGGCGGCTGGCAGCGGCCGGCCGTCGGCTGTCGCCCGGCCGAGGACCGTGCCCGACGGCGTCATGATGCGGCCGAGGGCCGGGCCGAACACGACCAGGCGGCGCAGCGGGTCCACGGGAAGGCGGCGGGTCCACAGGCCGCGGGCCGCGCCGAGGCCGGCGACCAGGTTCCGCACCCGCTGGGCCGCCGCGGCGAGGGCACCGGCCTGCGCGGCGGCGGCGTCGGCCAGCAGATCCTGCTCGTCGATGCCGATGCCGAGGCCGAGCCCGGCGACGGTGCGGGAGCGGGGGTCCTGGCGGAACACGGCACCCCACTGCGTGCTCGCGGGATCGGCCAACCAAGCGTCTCCATACACGGGCAGACCCACGACCGGGCGGCGCGGGTCGACCACACGGGTGGTGAGCACCTGCACGTCGGCGGCCACGGCCGGGGGCAGGGCGGCGTCCGTGCCGCCGATCGGGGCGAGCGCACCCCGGGCGGACAGCTCGGGACCGTCGGGGACGGGGGTGTAGACCAGCGGGGCCCGTCCCAGGGTGGGATCGGCCTCGGTCGCCTGCAGGCGGGCGGCGAGGGTGGGGAAGTCGCCCTCTTCGGCGGTGCGGAACGACCACCAGTGGTAGGCGGGAAGGGTGACGCTGGCCGTGCCGGTGGTCCAGGAGGGCTGTCCGTCGGGCCGGAAGGCGGGCACGACGACGGCCAGGTACTCGGTCTCGGGGTCGAGGTTGCGCGGTGACAGCAGCCGGGCCCGGGCCGCGTCCGGGCGGTCGGCGTCCTCCTGCACGTGGGCCCACCGCGCCGAGCGCGCCAGGTCGTGGGTGGCCAGCGCCTCCCCTGCCAGGGTGACCGTGCTGCCGCTGCTCAGCGCGACCTCGCCCGCCCCGGGCTTGGCCGTCACCAGCGCCAGCCACGGCCGCAGCTGCTCCAGCGTGGCCAGTTCGGGCGTGTAACGCCACGGCAGGTCGGCCGCGGACAGCTCCACGTAGGCGCACTTGGTCTCTGCGAAGTCCGGCGTGCCAGGGGCCGGCATGCACTGGCCCAGGGCGCCCGGCTTCAGGCCGAGCACGTCGCCGGGGCCGAGGACGTCGAAGGAGATCTCCTCCTCCGCCTCGTCGTGAGGCGGTTCCTGGTTGCGGAGGGTCATCCCGATGCGGCCGGTCAGCCGGCCGTCGTCCAGGGCGGTACCCGACACCACGGCGTAGATGCCGGATCGCGCCCAGCCCCGGAAATTCAGGCGCAGCGGATCGGGCATCAGAACACCCCCACGTCGACCACATCATCGGCGGGCAGGGCCACGCCCCTGACCCGGCGGGCCCGCTGGTGCGCGTCGGTGACCGGGCGGCCCTCGGCCAGCAGCGCCCCGCCGGTGGTGCGCACGGCGAAGCGCTCGTCGGTCACCGTCACCGTCGGTGCGGTGGTGCGCACCACCGCCGGCCCGGTGCGCTCGGTCACGGCCGCGAGGGTGATGCGGGCGAAGGCGAAGGCCAGAGCGGACAGGGGGACACGCTCGGGAAGGCGGATCTCCACCACGGCTACGGGGTGCAGCACGGCGGCGGACTCCTGCGTCGCGAAGCCTAGGACCACGCCGGCGTCCAACTGCTCAAAGGCCGGGCGGTTCAGCGCCTCGGACTCCGACAGGTTCGTGAAGGAGCCGGGAGCGAACAGGCCGACGGCGGTGCCCGACGCATGGGGACACTCCAGGATCACCGACTGCTGGGTCGGCAGCGGGTTGCCCTCGAACCGGTCGAGGAGCACGTCGAACGGCGCCCGCTTCTGCGTCCAGCGCACGGCGCCGAGGGGCGACACAAGCGGCCGGGCGCCGGCCGTGGGCCGGGGCTGCTGGGCCACCTCCCGGTCGTCGCCGCCGACGGCCTCCAGGTTGGCGGGGTCGGCGACCTCCGACCGCAGTTCCTGCACCACGCTGGACACCGGCGCGGGAGCGGGCTCGGCCGAGGGGCCCAGCACGATGCGGGCCTCGGCGCAGATGTCGAACCACAGGATCTCGAAGCAGGCCTTGCCCACGATGGTGAACGGGCCCGGTCCGGACAGCACGCCTTCGAGGCGCACGCCGGCGAGGGTGAAGGAGTTCCACCGCAGCCGCACGCCGGCCGAGATCGACACCTCGAACCAGAAAGGTGAGAACTGCACGAGGGCGTCGAGGGCCAGGAAGCCCACCAGGTTGAGCGGTCCCAGCTTGTAGCCGACCTCGATCCGGCCGCCGAACTGCACCGTGTTCGAAGTGACGGCGAAGTACGCCTCAGCCCGCACGAGCAGCCCCGGGCTGGGGCTGTCGAGCGTGAGGGCCAGCCGGGTCATCTCCGGCAGCACCGCGGGTTCGGGCTCGAAGCGAGGGTGGGTTCCGCCGAGGCTGAGGACCAGGTAGGCGGGGTCGCCCCAGTGGAGGCGGAAGGCGCCGTCACCGGTGAGGTGGAAGACGAACAGCGCGTGCGACTGGATGAGCGTGGCGTCCACCTCGATGATCCGCCTGGGGAAGTCGACGAACCCCACGACGTCGAGGCGCAGCTGCAGCAGCTTCGGCACGTCCGGGATGGGCGGCACGCTGGCCCGCGCCGAGCCGAACAGCACGATCTTGGTGGGTCCCGGGAACTCGAAGAACAGGCCGATGTCGAGCAGCAGGAACTTGTGGCCGGCCAGGTTGAGCCAGGAGAACTGGATGGTGGGGCCGAACACATGGGTGCCCTCGGCCGGGGGGAACAGTGCCCCCAGGTCGCCGAGCAGGGCCGGCGCGTTGCGGATGGGGTCCTCGGCGAACAGCACGTTGCCGGCCGCACCCGAGGTGAGCCGCTCGCGCAGGGCGTCGGTGTCGACCCGCCGGTTGATGCCGATGAGGCCACCGAAGCCGGAGATCTCGAAGCCGAAGCCCACCTGGATGCCGGGGGAGAAGCGCACGCCGAGCACGAGGATGAACGAGCGGCTCCGGTTTGCGTCGGCGGGCGAGCCGGTCAGCTCGTGGAGGCCGAAGGCGGTGACCTCGAAGGTGCCGACCTTCACGTAGACCACACCGCCGAAGCGCTCGTTGGGTCCGCCGGTGAAGTCGAGGAAGCCGCCGCCGGTGAAGATGCCGGCCTCGACCTGGAGGCCGGCACCGGTGGGCGGCAGGAAACCGACGTACTGCTTGTCGCCGTCGACGGTCCACCAGCCCACCCAGCCGCCGAGGCCGCTGCACACCAGGGTGGCCGGCCCCAGCTTCAGTGAGACGTGGAAGCGCACCTCGGCGCGGATGTCGAACGAGGACGCCGTGGCCGTTATCGGCACCAGCACCTCGATGCTGTGGAGGGTGACGTTGACCGGCCCGTCCTTGGGGCCGATGGTGGCATCGACGTCGAAGGTGACGGCGAGGCCGGCGCCGAGGTTGAGCCGCAGGCCGGTGCCCTCGACGTAGGCGAGGCCGAGGTCGAGGTCGAACCGCACCCCGTCGCCGAGGACGGTGTTGGACACGCCGAAGGTGCGCCACCACCGGTTGGTGAGCACGAGGGAGAAGTCCTCGACGCGGACACCGATTACCACGACCGGCGTCGTCTCGCGGATCTCCAGGTAGAGAACCAGGTCCCTGGCGACCAAGCGGGTGTCGTAGGGAGGGCCGAGTGCCAGGTCCGGCGCGTCGTCGGGTAGTTCCCGTCCGAACGACACGATCACGGGGTCGTCGGGGCCCGGCGGCTCGGTGACGTTCGCCAGGGGGAACTGGCGGAAGGCGCCGTGCCAGGAGCCGTCGTAACCGAAGCCGACGTTGATGCCCGGCTCCACCCGCAGGTGCCAGCCGTCGTCGAAGTCGTACTGCCAGCGGTCGCCGGTCGCGGCCAGGGCCAGCCACATCTCGAACAGGGTGCGGGTGCCGCCGCCGCGGGCGACCCGCTGCGAGCGGATCCCGAGGGTGGCCGACAGGTCAGGCAGCAGGTCGGCGGCCAGGTCGTAGATCGAGCCGGGATGCGGATCGGCGGATGCCGGGTCCCCGAAGGGGACGGTGATAGAGATCCAGTCCTCGCTGCGCTCACGGAAGTCCCGCCAGGGGCCCGGCGCGTCGGTGGGCGGCGCCGGCAGGGGGGCGATGCGGTTGTCCCCCCGCGCCAGTGCGATCAGCGTCTGGGGGACGAGGAGGAACAGCCCCACGAGGACGGCGGGCAGCCGCCCGGTGCCGGGGGCGCCGGCGTCACCGAGCAGGGCGTCCCACAACTCCTCGTTCACCGCCGTGCCGGGATCCCGTAACACCTGATCGGCGCGGACCCAGTCGATCGTGTCCTGCCCGTCGGGGTCGCGCGCGATCACGCCGGCGACGGTGAGGAACGCGGCGGTGCGGGGCAGGCGCTCGTCGAGGAATCGCACGAGCATGGCCTCGGGGCCGTCGGGGCCGCCGAATGCCGCATCGGCGACATCGCGCAGGCCGCTGCGCCACGAGTCGACGGCGCCCACCCAGGCGTTGGGGTCGGCCGCCTCCGTGACGGCGCGGGCGCGCTGGGGGAGCTGCGCCAGGGCCTGCCGGGCCGCGGCCGCGTCCGGCGGGTCCAGCGGCGGAAGGAGGACGTTGGCGCCGTCGAGCGCCGAGGTGATGGCGTCGACCAGGGCGTGGGTGATGCCCTCGAACACCGAGTCGGCGGCCATCTATCCCAGCTCCACGGCCGTCTGGGTGGTGTGCCGCCCGGCGGCGGCCAGGTCCTCGCCCACCGGCGAGGCCAACACGTGGTGCACGGTGAGGGGGCCCGACGTGAAGGTCAGCAGCGAGGTCTGCGGGAGGCCGTCCCACACCCGGCCGATCCGGTGCAGGTCCGACGCCCGCAGTGCCCGCAGCATGGCGAAGGACCTGGCAGGGTCCCAGCCGACCCACGGCGGAGGCGCTCCGGTGATGTCGGTGAGCAGCGGGCCCGCCGGGGGCAGGCGCTCGTCGTCCACGGGCTCGATCGAGTAGCGCCAGTCGCCCGCGCCCAGCCCGTAGGCGGTGGCCACCTCCTCGGACAGCACTGCCGGCGTCTCCTGGCCGGCGCGGAAGACCCGGCCGAGGAGCACGTCGACCATGTCGTCGTAGGGCAGCACTGCGCCTGCCGGTGGCGGGCTGGCCAGGGCGGCGCGTTGGCCAGCGGTGAGCGCGGCGAATCCCCTAAAGCGGCGGATGCGCTCGATGCCGAGGCGCGTGGCCAGGTCACCGAGCAGGTGCAGGACCATGGTCTTGGCGTCCGCGTTCTTCGCCGCGCTGCTGGTGACACCGGCGCCGCGGGTCGTGGCGCCGTCGCGCTCGTAGCGCAGCGCGGCGGTGGTGCTGTAGTGGACGTCGCCGCCGAGCAGCAGCACGGGGCCGTAGGCGGCCAGTCGACGCAGGAGCTCCTGGTGGTTGGGCGTGGCGGCCAGCCAGGATTCGAAGTCGGCGTAGACCGAGCCGCCCGGCAGCAGTGACATCGCGGGCTGGATGACGTGCTCGATGACGTGGGTGCCGAGCACGGGGGAGGGGGCGATGACGAGGGTGGCGGCGGCCGGCGCGCCGGCGTCGGGGCCGGGAAGGGAGGCGGCCAGGGCGGCCATGGAGATGCGGGCTGCGGGGCGGTCGACCCGCAGGAACTCGCGGGCCGTGCGCTCGTCCAGAGCCAGCACCCGCACGGGCCAGCCGTCGGCCGGACCGAGCTCCACGTCGTAGCGGACGGTGCCGGGCGCGGTGGGGTCGCGCAACACCGACGGGGGAGCCGGCGGGGGGTCGGGGACGCCGAGCAGGGTGCGCAGGGCCGGGGTGTCCGGGGTGGCGCCGGTGTGAGCGGCGGCGACCAGCAGCCGGGCCTCGGGGCTGCCGCCGGTGGTGAAGCGGCCCGGCGCGTTGCCCCAGTGCTGACACAGGGCGTAGGCGAGCAACCCGTTGAGCACGATCCGGCTGCCGGCGGGGTTCCCGTACACGGCGGTGGCCCAGGGGTGGTTGAGGTTGAAGTCGTCGGTGACCTCGTGGTCGTCGAGGATCATGACCGACGGAACCGTCGCAAGGACTCGCCGCACGCCGGGCAGGCCGGCCCGGAATCGGCCCAGGGACGCCACCTGCTCGGTCCAGGTGACCTCGGCGGCGGCGCGGGCTCCGGCGTCGAGGCCGGGAGGTAGGTCGACGGCGGGGTCGACGTCGGCCCAGGCGGGAACCGCAGCCGGCCACAGCGTGTCGGACCAGTAGAGCAGGTAGGCGGCGAGGAACTCCCCGAGCGTCCACAGGTGGTCGCTGGCCGCGGAGGACGTGAGGCCGAAGCCCTCGGACGGCAGCTGGCGGCCGGTGAAGGGGGGCAAGGAGCCGAACACGGAGGTCTCGTCGATGCCCACCAGGTCGGTGGCCACGCGGCGCACCCGGGGTGCCATCGGCCCGGCCACCTCGTCCGCGTAGATCTGGTCGCCGCTCATCACCAGCAGATGGGGGCGGGGGTTGGGGGTGCCTGCCGCGAGGCGCTCGGCGATCAGGGCGGCGGCCAGGGCCAGACCGTCGAGACCCCCACCGTGCGGCTTGCGGCACGAGGTATGGAGCACGACGAGGTCGTCGACGGCCGCCGGTGGGCCGGGGAAGGAGGGCTGAGCGGTCCCGAGGGCCAGGTCGCCCCACGCGGGCTCCGACGGCCAGCCTGGTGACGACAGCCGGTACTCGTACAGGGCGCCGGCGGCGAACTCACCACCATCGGGGGCCGCGCCCGTGACCACGCACAGCCACAGGGCGGTGCCGACCTGCACCGGCGTTGCAGTGGTGGTGACCTCGGTGACGGGTCGACCGGCCAACCGCACGTGCAAGGTGACGTCGCTGCCCCGGGTGAGCGCCACCCAGACCGACACTTGGGCACGGGTGAGCCTGCGCAGGACCGGACCCGCGACGACGGCCGGCAGGGAAGGGACGTCGAGGGCTATCGCGTCCAGTGCCACCTGGCCCGCCTCTCTTGGTGAGTTGCCGCGGGAAGTGCCGGTCACCTTTTTCGGTTACGTCGCCCTCCTGTCGTCCACGGAGGGCATTCCGGACCGGCAGGAAGGGTGAGGAAAATCCGGTCGCAGCCCGGCCCGGAGAATGAATGCCGCACCGGCGGAGGCCATCCGAGGACCTGCTCTCCGTCAAGTCCGGCGCCGGTCGACGACGGGGTCTCCCACGCCTTTAAACGGTCCGGACGTCCCGTCACCGATGCGTCACCATCGCGTCATCCCGTCCCGGGGCGCGTGCCGGCTCGACGATCGCGACGAGGGTGCCGGAGGCAGAGGGTGAGGACGGCGGACACCCAGCACGGCGGCCCCGGTCACCGGCGTCCGGAGGCATCGTGGCCAACGCCGGGGCTGCCACCCGAGTGCGGAGCCAAGCGGCGGCCCGGACTCTCCACCGCCGCCTGCAGGACGTAAGGGGCACGGTTGCGCCGAGGCCCAGAGGCCGTCAGGGCGCTGATGGCGGCGGCCGGACCGGAGTGGACGTCGGTGGTCATGGAGGTGTCGGCGAGGCTGCGGCAGTCGGCCGTGGCACGGGCGGTGCTCGCAGCACCGCGGATCGCGCCCGGGTCACGGCGCGACGAATCCTCGACGCCTGAACTGCGGTGCTCGGCCGGCGCCGCCTCGGAGCGAGGGCTCTGTCACCGATCGTCGGAGCACTGCGTCACCTGGAGACCGAGCCGACATCGCTGGTAGCTGCCGTCGAACGCGTTCTCCTCCCTTGACCGACACGCAGGCGGAGCGAGACGGTCCCGTACGCCCATGAGGCAGCGCAGGCGCCGGTCCCAGCCACGGAGGCGACGATGTCCCCGGATCGCAGACCGCAGAAGGACATCTTGGTCAAACCGATCCTGAGCGCGCGGATCACCTCGGTCTCGCGTGCCTCCGAGACACAACTCGCCATCCAGTACGAGATCCGCAACTGGGGGCCGACCGCCGCCAATTTCGTCTCCGTCTTCTGCCAGACCGCCGCGGCCGCCTCGACCGGCGGGCCCGGTTCCGGGTGGGGCACGACGGAACTCGGCCGTCCGTCGGTGACCGCGACCCTGGTCGTCGAGGCGGGCCAGACCCTGGCCCTCAGCACTTCGGTCGACTCGGCAGCCGCGGCAGACCCCGCCACGTCCACGGAGACGGCAACGGCCGTCGTCGTCTCCGTCAGCGACGCGCTGCTTGACCCGTTTGGCAGGCGCGCACGGCAGGACGTCTTTCGCCGCACCGTGGACGCCGGAAACCTCATCGGCGGCGTCGATCCGCCTCCGATTCTCCAGACCGGCTGGCGTCTCCGCGGGAACTGGACCGCACTGGACTGGAGCCAGGACAACGCGGTCGACGAGCGACGCTTCATCTGGCACCACGCGCTCGACCCCGGGGCGGGACAGCGGCGCAGGGGGATCCGCGGCACGGACGCACCGGACGACTTCCTCCTGCAGCTGGAGACGCCCCTGGTGTCACTCCGGTTCGGTGAGGACACCGTGTGCCAGTTCGAGTACCTCGCGCGGGCTCCGGACGACGGCACCCGCACGCACACGCCGGGCCTCGCCTCGGTTGACGGGCGCTTTCCCGAGCTGAGCCCGCCGGAGGCGTCGCAGCCCGTCGAGCTCTCGGCGACGGGAGCGACGAACGTGTGGACCCAGCATCGGATCGAGCTGTTCGTGCCCACCGAGGCCGCGAGGGTCTTCGCCGGTCTGTACACCGACGCAAGCGCCGGCGACTACCTGTTCGACGGGCTGTCCGTCTCGCAACGTCATCGGTCGATGGCGCTGGCGTGGGTCCCGAGCCTGGCCTTGACCGACTAGCCGACGGCCCGATCGAGGAGGGCGTGCGCACCGATGCCCAAGTATGGCGTGCACCATGTCGTGCTGACGCAGGCCGTGGAGTCCCTCCTGACCGCGCCGGAGGGAACCGCGGCTCACGCCCGAGGCAAGCTGCTCAAGGAGCAGCGCTTCGCGGCTGACCTCGGGGCGATCGGCCCCGACCTCTTCTTCTTCGGCGGCGACTATCCGGCGCTCAGGCTCCTGGCGCCCCTCCACACTGCCTATCTGCGGCTCCGGCGCGGGTTCGCGGCGGCAATGGAACCCATCGAGGAGGTGCTCGAGCCGCTCGGGCAGGTCGTCGACGAGACGATCGACGCACTGACGGAGATCCCCGGCCTCGGACCGATCGTCGAGTTCGCACGGCAGGTCTCGGCGGAGACGCAGGAGATCGAGACGCTTCTCGACGAGTTGTTGGACACGGCGGTGGGCGCCTCGGTCGTCGGCGTCGCCGGGCTGGCGGGCGGCGACGGCATTGAGTTCTTCCGCGGCACCTACCAGGACATCTTCCAGCCACCGCTGCAGGCCGGCATGGAGGAACCCGACTGGTTCTGGTTCGACATGCTCCACTACCGCCGGCCGTCGGCCTTCGCCAGGGCACTGCTCGACCGCGCCGAGGAGAAGGAAGGCCCGGTACGGGCGAAGCTCAGGGCGTACGCCCTGGCCTATCTGTCCCACATCTCCACGGACGTCGTGGGTCACCCCTACGTGAACGTGCTCTGCCATGCGCCGTTCCGCATCGGTGTGCAGCGCCATGTCGTGGTGGAGAACTTCATCGACCAGTGGGTGTGGCAACGCAGGTTCCCCGGCGAGAGCGTCCGGACCCATCTCTGGGAGCACCTCAGCTTCAAGGACCACGAGTCGCTCGACGACGACATCGCCGACCTCATCTGTGCGGCGCTGAGGGACACCTACGCCGACATCGCGCACCCTGAGGTGCCGGAGGGCATGCCCGGCCGGGATTACGTCAAGACCTGCTACGACGTCCTGCGGACGGCGATGTCCTACCTCGGGGACAACGAGGACCTCCGCCCTCGCGAGCCGTATGTCGGCGCCAACGACGACCTGGCCGACCTGGCCGACTTCCTGGCGACCTTCATTCCACCGTCCCCGCCACCGGCGCCGATCGTCATCGATGCCCCCGAGGCCGTCAACCAGTTCATGACCAACTACCTGACAGCGGTCAACTGGCTCCGTGACGTCGTCAAGTCCCTCCTCACGACCGTGCGGCTGGATCCGGAGAGCCCCGGCGACCTAGCGGTCCGCCAGGTGCTGCTCATGCTCTACGCCTGCCAGTGCGCCCTGTATCAGATCTACCGGTGGTTCCAGGAGGCGCTGGCCCTCGCGGGCCTGCAGTACCCGGAGCCGGAGACCGCCCGGCTGAGGGGTGAAGCGGGGGTCGTCACCGCGGGGATCGCCGAGCAGTTGCTCGTCCCCGCCGCCGCCCGCGAGGGCATCGAGCGCGGCTATCCGGCCCTCCGGCCGCCGGACCAGGATCACATGCGGTTCCCGGCATGCCGAATCCCTCCACCGGAGACCGGTCCGATCGGTCGAACGGCATGCGAGACCTCGCGGTGCACCGAGCTCCCGGAGACGACCGCGGCTCCCTACCCTCTCACCGATCGCACGACGCCGGAGGTCTTCCTCTCCGAACTTCCGTTCCGACCGGACATCCTCGAGCGGTACGCGTCCGCGACCTCCCCCGAGGCCACGGAGAAGCTCGTCAAGAGACACGGGGCCTTCGGCAACGCCGTCGACTTCACCGCCTGGCTGATCGAGCACGCGGGCGATCCGCGCCACGACCTAGTAACGCTGTGCGACTGGAATCTCGACGCCGACCGTGGCTATGCGGCCAAATGCTGGACCGGCTTCCCTCCGGTCTGCAGCAACGGAGCCGTCACTTTCGGCCTGAAACACGGCCGCGACACCTACCTGAGCGTGTTTCCCCAGGTACTGCCCGACGCCACTGGGGTGCCCGTCGCGGACGGAGGACCGTCGTTGACCGCACCGGACCGGCGGATCGCACAGTGCCTGCTCACGAGTCTCAACCACCGCGAAGATGCCATCCCTCCGCGCCTGGCCAACTGTCTCAACCCGCCTCCGGACCAGGCTCCGCCCGACCTCGCGGAGTGGCTGCTCGCGGTTCCCGAGCGACTCGTCATCGAAGCCGACGACCCCGAGGTCCTCCGGTGCTTCTACGTCAACGGCATCAACACGGACCACTACTCGGCGATCTTCGAGGTCGCGCGGATCCGGGACATGCTGTTCACGCCGGCCCAGAGGGTGGGCTATGCCGATGTGTCGGTCGAGCTCATCCACAACCGCCGGTTCTTCTTGGACGTGCTCTTTGAATGGGTGGTCGACAAGGTGACCGGAGAGGCCCTGTCCAGGGGCCTCCGGCCAGCGTTCGCCAACCCCGCCACGATCGGTGTGATCGCCGCGCTGCACACGGCGATGCAGGCGAACACGCCCCTGCTGCTGATCGGATACAGCCAAGGCACGTTGATCACCGCAAACGCGGTCCTCGCGTTCACGGCCATGAGTAACGATCGCCTGTCGTACTGCCAGAACAATGTCCGGGTGGCGCATCTCGCGCGGCTTATCAGCCAGGACGTCACGACGGCGGTGCAGCAGCGGGTGCGTGCGTACGGTCACCTCAACATCGCCGGTGACGCGGTCGTACTGGCGGTGACCCAGGACGCGGAGGCCGCGGGTGAGCTGACGACCGAAGACCTCGAGCGCCTGGCGGGGCCGATCGCGTCGTACGAGCAGGCCCGTGCCGCGTTCGAGGTGCTCCAGCGCACGCTCGCCGGAACGGCTCTCGGGGACCTCCTGCAACAGGCGGCGGCTGACCCGGTTTCCAGCGGCTTGCACAATCACGCATCGGCGCTGCACTTCCAGGAGGTGCGTGACCAGCTCACCCGTGGTGCAGGCGATGCGCGGCGCGTCTACCTCGGCCGCTCCTAGGAGCTCGGCCAGCATGTGCCGGCCCTTTCTCGATCCTCCGGCTGTGCACCCGCGTGAGCGGGAATCGGTGACGAGGCGGCCCGCCCCCCGGATCCCGCAGTTCTGGCCCCACACCAACCCCTGAGGTGATGCCGATGCTGTCCACCACCATCGCGCGAGTCGCGCGGAGAGGCACCCGCCTGCTCGCGGACGCAGGGCGCCAGGCGTTGAGCTGGCTGGACGTCCGCGACGCACTGGACTCCCCATTCCGGTACGAACCGTACGGTCCGCTGGAGCGCGTGTCCGGGCAGAGCGAGACGGTCGTGGTGCTGGCCCGCGTGAGGACGCGCTCGGGCCGTCCGCTGCGGCGCGGACTGTTCGTCACATTCAGGATCACCCGCCCTCGGGACGGCGGGACGGTGGTCGCCGTCGGGCAACGCCCGGCGGTCACCGCGGTCGACGGCGAGTGGCAGTGCGTTCTGCCGATCTCCAGCGCCCAGGGCCTCGACGTGGTCACGTATAGATGGAGATGGCGGCCGGCGATGCGACTGCCGTCCGTGCTGATTCCCCCGGTGGCCCCGTCGGTCGAGTTGTCGTTCCGGGTCGGCGACCCCGTGTCCGGACCGGCGCCGTCTCCGCCCGCCGTGCTCAGTCCGGGGGCGGACGCAACCGTTCCCTTCGTACCGGCCCCGGACAGGCGGGTGTCCGTGCCGCTGCGCTGGCGCTTCCCGGCGGAGACCCAACCGCCGCTCGTTCCGGTGGAACCCACTGAGTTCTTCATCCTGCGGTATGTCACATGGCGTCTCGACGGTGGCGCCCCCGAGATGATCCCGTGGCACGTCGACCCCGCGACCGGGCGGCGGCTGACGGCGGTGTACCGGAGAGTCCCCGGAGGGGACTCTCCGTCGACCGGGCCGATCGTCTCCCACACGGAGCCACTACTGCCAGGAGCCCGGTACGTGTGGAGCGTCGCCCGCGTCGCGGACGGCCGCCCCAGCGCCTTTCCGCCCTCTCCGATCAACCTACCGGGCCTCGACACCATGGAGTCGGAGGGTCTGCTCTTCCGGACCCCCGAGCTACCCACGGTCGGAGGCGACCGGAACGCCGCGGCCACGTTCCGCACGAGTTGACGGCCGGCGGACCACCGGAACCGGTGCCCAGCTGACAGCGTCCCGGAACCTGGTCGCCGCATCGCCACCCGATGTGCGACGGACGTGTTGCCAGCAGAGACGGCCGTCGTCGGCACCCCCGACACCGGCAAGCCGTCGGTGCGGGGACGACCCTGTGACGCGCTCCGGACGGCGAAGCCCGTTGGTGGGCACACCGGCCGCCGGTTGAGGTGGCGGATGTGCGGCCGGCCGGGTGGGAAGGACGCCAGAGGCCGTAGCGGCCGCGGTCGATCTGCACCATCACCGGGGAGGCCATCGAGCGCGGCGTATGGGGCCTCAGCCAGCACGGAAGAGCGACTGGGTCCTGCTGCACAGCGGGAACGACTGCGGCAGCGGCACGTGCCTGCCCCGGATCAGGTCGGTGGTCAGTACAACTGGCCGGCACGGAGGCCCTGCAATCCGCGTAGGCCGCGGTGTGCGCAGAACCGCTGCACGTAAGAGCGCATCGTCCGGTCAAAAGGGTGTATCGGACGCAGGCCCATGCGGGAGAGGCGCTGCGAGCCTGCGACTGCTTCCGGGCTGTCCTCGTTGGGGTTGGGCCCAGCGACCTCGTACTCCGGCTGGGTTCGGAACCTTCGTCGCTAAGGTCGAGCGCGAAGTCGCCGTAGCAACGACAGCCCGGTACGGCGACCTTCTCGGCGAGCAGCTGCGAACAGCGACGATGAACTCGTAGGCGGTCGCGGCGATAGCCTCGGGCATTAGTCTGTGGGCTTGCGGCCAACCGTCGGGATGATCAGGAGGTAGACCTCCTGATCATTGGTCTTCAGTATCGGCGCGGATCTCGATCGTCCCCTCAAGCGACTTGAGGTCCTCGGTGGCCAAAAGGACGGGGGAGGGCCTGCCATGCACGGTCAAGCCCGCGCGCTCGCGCCGACCGCTGACGCGTGCGATCAGCGTGGACGGGTGAGCCTCGGCGTCGTCGTGGTTGAAACTCCGCGTCGACGACGCGACCAACTTACGACCAACAAACCACCCTCGACACCCGACGATGACCAGCGCTTGCCGGTGAGGGGAACGGCCGCTGACCTGCACGTTCGTCACTGATCAACGGTTGCCGAGCCACTCAAGATCAACTCGACGGTTCTCCATCCGCCTGGGTAACGGAGCTGACCGAGGATCGGTTGACGCCCTTCCGCTAGGGGTGCAGCGCCTCGTGGCTCACGTGTGCTTGTCCGGTCGACCGCCGCGGGCAGCCGTCGCCGGGCTTCTGTGGCCCGACGTCCCGGAGGAGCATGCCCACGGAAGTCTGCGCTCGGCCCTGTGGCGCCTCCACCGGGTGGTGCCCGGCCTGGTGCACGCCTCGGGCAGCGTCCTCTCACTGGCCGGCGGTGTTCGAGTGGACGTGCAGGAACTTGGAGACTGGGCGCGGAGGGTCCGGGACCCGGCCTGCCGCCTAGCTGACATCGACGTCCCCGACGCCGGACTGCGCGGTGAGCTGCTGCCCGGCTGGTATGAGGACTGGGTCCTCCTGGAGCGGGAACGGCTGCGGCAGCTGCGCATGCATGCGCTAGAGGAAGTCGCCGCGCGGTTGGCCGCGGCCGGGCGGTACGGCGAGGCGCTGCAGGCCGCCTACGCGGCCGTGCGCGCCGAGCCGTTGCGGGAGAGCGCTTACCGTGTGCTGATCCGCGTGCACCTGGCAGAGGGGAACGCCGCCGAGGCGTTACGCGCGTACGAGCAGTTCCGTGTCGTCCTCACCCGAGACATGGGTCTGGAGCCGAGCGAGCAGATGACCCGGCTCGTCACCGGCCTGCGGGGCGTGAACCGGATCCAGGAAGCCTCGGTGAGCTGACCCCGCGGTGACACAGCGGTGACGCGGTCCTCCTAGCGTCGTTCTCGCTGGCCGTCGAGGAGGGCTCATCGTGAACGAACCCGCTCTCCGCGCCGGGCGCAGGTCGTCGGGAGTGCGGCTGTGGTGGCAGGTCCGGGCGGTGGAACGCGAGGACCCCGACAGGGTGCAGACCTCGCGTGAACAGGGCGCAGATCTCCCGTGCCGGCGTGGCCTTCGGGATGGCCGAGCGGGGGGCGTAAGCGCGGTCCGCCCTTTCCTCCGTCTATACCTCTTGTGCGGCGAGCCCCCACATCGGACGACCGCCACATATTGTCGAGACATTCGTCGACGGCGGCGGGTTCGGCGGTTCGGTGATCGCCGCACGCCTCGCCCAGTGGGGCCCCGATTCGCCGGATGGCGAGGGAAGACGGATCGCGAGGAAGCCGATCATGGAGTGCAGGCACGGAGCCTACCGGTTCACGGGGTAGATGAGCCGCTGATGACGGCGTTTGGCGATGAGGAGGACCCCCGCAGCGACGGGCCCTCTCTCGGTGCCGTGTCATTGTCCGTGACCGTCTTCGATCTGCCGCGGGGGGCGGGCGGCCGCGCCTCGAGCCGGCCGGCCGGCCGGCAAGCCCACAGCGCAGGCGTCATCGACACGTAGCGACACGGCAGGGCAGCATCGTGAGCGTCTCGTGGCCGCAGGTCCTGCTCGGCGGGCTGAGTGGCGTGCTGCTGACCTTCGCCCTCGCGCGCGGACTGGACATCTCTCGCAATCGCCCGAACTTGTCAGTCCAGCTCGGCGAGACGCGGGAGCGGCTGTACGTGCGGAACCTCGGCGAGGGCGGCGCGACGGACCTCATCGTCTGCGACCCGGATGACCCGCTTGCACAGCTCGTCATCACGCTGGACATCCTGTGCGTCAACCACAGCTTCCAGCCCGATGCACTCATCCGGGCGCGCCTGACCGCGCCGTCGGTGGAGTGGCGGATGCCGGTCAGTGGGCGCATCCGCTTGGACGAGGCCTTCACCGGCGTGAACGTTGCCCCGCACAGCGTCACCCCCGTCCGGTTGCGGTTCTTCGTCAGCAAGGTGGCCGGTGCTGCACAGGCGGGCTTCGGCCACATCCCCGTCTGGTCAGAGGACTCCTTGCCCGACCTTGTCCTGGCAGTAACGACCGTCCGACAGCGGCGGGGCCTGTTCCCGTCCCGGTCCACACGGGAACTACCGGTGGAGGCCGGAGATGTCCGCCGCTCCCACCGGGAGGGTGTCGGCAAGCTGGAGATCCACTACCTCACGAAGCCCCCGCCGGGCGGACCGCCGGCGAGTCGCCGCGTGTCCCTCCTCCCGAACCTCAGGACGGGAGGGAGCTCTCGAGAACGTCCCTGACCACACCTCGCCGGTTCTGCCGCCGGGTATGGAGGACGCCCGCAAGGGGTGGGCGACGCGTCCCCGGCCGCCTGGCCGCCGCCCGCGCCGACCTACGGACGGACGGCGGGCAGCCTTGCCGTCCGTCTCGGCGATGCGCGGCGTCTGTTCCGGGCGCTGCAGCAGGCGGCTCCGTGACACGCGCCGGTCCTTCTGTGAGGGGGACGGCGGCGCGGCTATGCCTCGCGGTGCGGCCTGAGCCGTGACGGCGGATCCCAACAAGGTGTCCCCGGACGTCCGTGCCGCTGCGTGGACGGGGCCGGCACGAGGACCAGCCGGTGTGCCGTCGGCGCCAGCCACGCAGGATGCACCGTGAGGAGGAGCAGCGCCGGATCTGCGAGGGCGAGCGCATGCGGACGACCCTGAACCGGCGGCCAATGTCGGGATGGTCAGGGGTCGGCTGGCTCAGGTCATCAACGGCGTCGTCCGGGGGATGCCGGCCCGCCTCGATAGAGTCCCCGCCCCGCCACGAGCGTCGGGTTCGAGGATGCGCTCGACGACCGACATCCGGCCCACAAGCCAGCCTTCCCCGCCCGTCGCTGATCATCGGTCCCGCGGTGGCGATGCGGGGCATGGACCGAATCTGAGTGCTGGGTGAGCGGCGCACCGGTGATGCCTGGTGGCCCGGCGAGTCGCCGGAGACGGCATCATCCGGGTGCCTGGCAGCCGCTGAGCATCGGCAGGCACCACGACGGCACGGTCGTCGACGTGCACGTCGGCGACTGGTCGCTCGAGGTGTCGGCGGGCACCGAGCAGGATCGGTCCGTCCGTGATCCGCACGCCTGCCAGCGCTGACGGCGGTGGGCGATGCCGGGTCCGGCGGGGTGACAGGAGTGTGACGTTCCCGTGACGGCGCCTCCCTAGGGTCTTCTGCAACTCGGGGTCCTCCGGCGCGGCGGGGGGGGGGCATGCCTGGCTGGTACATCCACATGGAGGCCGCCCGACTGGCGGCCGATCGCTTGCGCAGCGGGCAGGTCCCGGGCGCTTACGGCCTGGATCCGGCTGAGGCTCAGCGTCTGGGTGACCTCGCCTACAAGTGGCGCAACTACCTGGCACTTGGTGCGCTGGGACCGGACCTGTTCTATCTGCTGCCGGACTTCAAGGCACCGCACGGCGGTCCCCTCCTCTCGGTGGCCGACTGGATCTTCGGCGTCTGGACGACGGTCGAGGACCACATCCTCGGTCCGTGGGATAAGTGGATGGGGCCCGTGGGGGCCAATGACAGCGCGATCGCAGCTCAGTTGACCGGCGGTCTGAGCAAACAGATCGGGCAAGCGGTGGACCTGTTGTCGGGGGCGGTCACCAACGCGATCCTGACCCTGCCGACCCGAGCGGTCGACATCTTCGGCCAGCTCACGTCCGGGCCTCCGCAGGGCTTCGCGGAGTCGGCCTTTTACTGGTCGGACATGCTGCACTACCGTCGTACCTACGACGTCCCCCGCGTCCTATTCGAGCGCGGGCGACAGCGGGAACTCAACGCGACCGATGACGACGAACGGGCGAACGGCGAGGCGGCCCAGGCATTCGCCATCGGATGGGCGAGCCACTGCGCGACGGACGTGGTCGGGCACGCGTTCACGAACGCCAAGTCAGGCGGCCCCTTCCGCCTCCACTGGCAACGGCACCACCTCGTCGAGAACCACTTCGACTCGAGGGCCTACGCCGACCGGTACGGCACAGGTACGCACTACCGGACGATCGGCTCGTCCGGACTGCACTTCCGCATCGCATGGAGGGTCCGCGCGGATGCCCCGTACAACGGACGTGCGGACGCGCCCGCCTACGACTACTTCGCTGGACTGCCGGCCTACGACGTCGATTCCGACCCGGCCTCCGAACACGCTCGGCGCCAGCACTTCTCGATGTCCCCCGAGCAACTGCCCGAGCACCTCGTCACCCTGCTCACGGAGACGTTCAAGCAGGTGTACGCGGACACGGCGCCCGACATCACGCCCGAAGTCCTCAACACAGCGGCTCCCGCCTACAGCGACGACGGACGGCCCAACGCCGACGCGCTGCAGGTCATGTGGCAGATCGCCTTCCGCTATCTGGCTCACCTGTCCACATCCGGCCTGTCCCTCGAGCCGCCTTCCCCGCCTGCACTCATCAACGACCACTCATTCCCGACACCCCCTGGCGGGACGAGTGCCTCCGATCCCGACCGCGGCGTGGACCTTTCCGACGACGACGTCACCTTCTTGGACATCCTGCTCGCCATCATCGCGTGGGTGCTGTTCATCGGGCAGGTGGTGATCTGGCTGGTCACCATCCTGCCGGGACTGATCATCGACGTGGTGACCTTTCCGGCTCGGGCGATCCTGCACTATGCAGTCGTCAGCCCGCTGTACTCCCTATACATGGCATCCCGACGTCTGCTCGTGATGACCGGGTTCATCACGCCGGACACCCGTGAGATCGATCCAGGTTTGGTCATGCTCGGGCGGAGCAGCACCTTCTTCCGCGGGGCGCTCCGGGGCGACCTCGCCGACCCGACGGGGTTTGCGCCGCTGCCCGCCGGATTCGACGAACCGACCGGCCGTCCCGATCCAGCTGACGCTCGGCACGCCGATCCCGCCTACCCACGGGACACCCCGAGGGACCCCGTTCCCGTGCTCGCGCAGTTGCTGCTCGCAGCAGGCGCCCCGCCCGTCATCCCCAGCAATGGAACTCTGGATCCCTATTCGGAATGGGTCGCCCCATGGCGCTACCCCGAACGGGACATCCAGGGCTTCCGCATCGGCTGGGAGGCCGACCTCGTGCATGCGGGTCCGTACCTCGTCGGGGACGCAGCGCCGGTTCTGCTCGACGACAGCGCCACGGACGTGGCGGTCGCGGCCGAGTACGAGGCGGCCACGGGCCCCGATCAGACGGAGGAGATCACTGCCACGTACCTGCCGGACGGGCGGCACCTGGGCTCGCCCGTGGACTACACGCTCTACCTCGTCTCAAGGTTGTCCAACGGCCAACCCGTGCGCAGTTTCAATCTCGACTCGGACCGGGCCTACGCCTGGCAGTGCTGGGACTGGACGAGGCACGTGCCGGCCGCGGACCCCGCCGACCCCGCAGGCCTCCAGCAATTGTGGAGGTGCTGGCCGGCGGGGACGCCGGAGTTCGAGATGCAGCAGCCCTGCACGCCGCCGGCCCAGTTCGATCCGTACGGCGTCGAACACCAGCCGGCTCCGCCGACCGCCCCGCTGCCGGAGCACAGCTTCGACCCGACCGATCGTCGGCTGGTCCACTACCTAGATCCTCAGGCGGCCTCCAGCGAGTGCGGCAACGTGGTCGTCGGCGAGGACATCCGGCAGAGCGACAGGGATCGGGTCGGAGATCTACCACCGGAGGGACAGGGCTAATGCCGGACCAGCACGATGCCGTGCGAGGCACCGCGCCGTCAGGGCAGGATCCGGAGGTTCCGCTCGTCGAGGCGTTGCCGGATCGGGATCCGGCATGGCAGCCATCCGACCTGGCCGGTGACCTGCGTCGTCGTTTCGGCCGTCAACTGACCGACAGGCCGCCCGATCGGCTCTGGTTTCCCCACCTGCTCATCCGTGGCACCCCAGGTGACTCGGGAGGACGTCCGCTGTGGGAGCCGGTGCCCTGCTGGTTGAGTCCGGACATCCACCTGCTGCCCGAGCTGCCTCCCGGGGATCCACTCGACCTCACCCAGGCTGTGCAGAGCCCGACGATCGGTGACCGCTACACGGTGGCCGTGCATGTGTGGAACCTCGGGCGGTTCCCCGCCTTCGGCGTAGCCGTGCGCGCCTACTGGGTCGCACCCGGCTTCTTCGCCGGCAGCCCGGACCCCACCTACGGCCCTCACTTCATCGGCGGCACGTTCATTGAGCTCGGCGACCGCGATTCTGGTCAAGCCCATCGGGTCGTGCCCATCCCACAGCCCTGGACCGTGCCCGACGTGGAGCAGCGCCACGCCTGCCTGCTCGCCGTCGTGGAATCATTCGCGGACCCATGGACCGGGGTACTGGCACCCAACTCGGATCGTCACGTCGCCCAGCGGAACCTCGTCCTGCTGCAAGGAGACGAGGACGTGGGGAACCTACTCAATGTCCTCGGTCGGCGCATCGAGCGCGGCGAGGGTCTCGACGTGCAGCTCGGCCACGCGCGGACACCGTCCCTTCGGGGAGCGGTGGAGCGCGGGCTGGCCTCCAACGACGACGTGTCCATCGGCCGAGGTCCGGTGACACTCGCCCGGATGACGCCGCTCACCAGGCTCCTGAGGGGAGACGGGGAGTGGTTGACCCTGCGCCTTGGCGAACCTACTGGCGGCCCGGTCAGCACCGGCCACGACGATCTCGCCCCCGTGGTCGTGGATGCGCTGGGTGCAGCCGGAACGGTCGCAACGGATCTGCTCAACGGCTCTCGCCTAGCGGGGGCCAACAGAGTCGCGCTGCACTTCACCACCGAGACAACTGGCTACACGATCATGTTGGCCGGCTGAGCAGACGGCGTGGACACGGTCGCCCGGCCCGGCATCAAGCTGGGCAGCCGGCGCCGCGTGCCGGGCGCCCCGCCGTCGCGGTGAACCGGTGATGAAGTGTGAGCGCTGATTTAGCCGCTTCTCCCGCCGCAGAACCCGCCGTGTACGGCCGCACCGGACGTCCCAGCGTCTCGGGTCTCGGACCAAGCCGTGCTCGAAGGCGTCATCCTTGTCCCATCCACCCGGATCGGCTGGGCCGAGCTGCTCACCTTGTGGGGCCACGGCCCGGGTGGGACCTGTTGCGGCAGGTGCAGGAGTGAGCCGCGGCCGGTGTCCTCGATCGGCTGCACGAGGCGGCGCTCGACTGCTTCGCCAGCAGGTCCAGCCGGACCGGTCGCGGGCCGGGCTGGACTCGGTCAGCGTCCGGGTGGCCAGCGGTCACCAGACCGGGCGATCCCACCGACCAACGGCAAACGTGGCACAGGACGACTTGCCCGTCGACCCCTGAGTAGTCGGCATTGACGCGGGGAACTGGAATGGCGATCGGCAGGCTTGGAGGATCCCATCGGCCTCATCGAGGCGCTCCTGCCACGTCGCGCCTGCTGTGAATTCCAGGCAAGTGGACACGCCGCGTCCAGGGGTCGCTCACAAGAATAGCCGAAGTATCGCCATGCCCCCAAATTTGTCGAAGACCATCTGCAGTAGTTCTTCGTCCCTCTCGTCGCCACTCAGCTCTCTAGCTGCTCGGCTGAAGTCGAAGTCGGCGCGCACGAAATCCTCGTTCGACCCCTGCAGAAGCAGTTGCACGCTCTCGGGAACACCTCGGGTTCGACGCAGTTCGGCGAATCGTTGCTGCTGAATCGACGAGATCGAAAGCCCCACGATGTTCGTTATACATCGAAGTTCCGACCCGTGAAGAATGACTTCGAACTGGTCGGCGGCGGCTTCTAGTTCGGATACCCTGGAAGCGGCCGCATCGTCCACAATCCCTTTGGCTCTTGCCGCCTCGACAACGGGCATCACTGCGTCGATCTGATGGTCTAGTTCTGACGGATCCTCCGTCGGGCCCAGGAAATCGGAGAACCTTGAGCTGGCGCTCGCGTTCGAGTATATAATGCGCGCGTTGTACACGTAGGGTCGGGGACCGCCATCCGGAGGAAGTGGTCCGCGGAACTGGCGCCGGTCCACCACAATTTTGTTGACGTCGTCGATCGTCGCCCTTATCTCACTGGCGGCGGACCTGATCATCGAAATGGCGCCTGTTATCGCCTTTCTCGCAACTGCAGACTTTTCGAACTCCGGGTCGAGTTCCGTTAGTACGAATAGGCGGACGCCGAGTATCTGAACGTGGTTGAACACCAGAGCCGCGCTCGGGTATACACGATTGGCGTTTAACTGGAGGACGTCGACTACTGCTCCTGCGGATCGATCAAGTGCAAACACCCTTCATGACCTCGGAGCCGGAGCGCCGCCAGTTGTCTAGCGCTTGCACGGCCTGGTCCGCGTCCCCCAGTTTATCTGCAAGCGTGCTGCGGAAGATCGTCTTGTCGAGTTCTTTGAGTGCGTCAAGGATGTCGGAGCTCGCCTCCAGGATTATCTTGCGCGACTGAATTACGGCATTGTAGGTGGCAAGGACCTTGTCGCGAGCAGGGTCGTTCGGGCCAGCAAAGAACTCGCGAACAGTATTCGCGAAGCCGTAGAGGCTGGTTACTGCCCCTGCATATGTCCCAACAGCCTTGATAAGAGCTAGGAGTCCGGCAAATCCCGCAAGTGCCATATCCAACCACTCCTCGGGAGCGATCGCGGCAGCGTGCGACCCGGCAGGTTGAGCGCGATAGAAGATGATACGGACGCGATACCGCACCTCCGAAATGGGCGCTGGCGGACAACTAGTTCCACTTGTCGGGCGGTGTTGCGGGGTGCGCCCGTGAGCCTCGGCGGCTACTCGGGCTCTCCGGCCGACGGTCAGCGACGAGCGCGCGGCGTGTGGCGGATGGGCACTCGCTCGTACTCGGTCGGGACGACTTAGTCGCAGGGCCGTCCCTCTCCCTGGAATCCGAGATGGCGACTGGAGGGGTCAGCGCATGTGGACCGTCATGGCGACCGGTGAAGTCATCCAGAAGTTGCAGTAGGCGCCCGCGACCGTGGCCCCGAACGGTTGGCTGCTGTTGTGTGTTCCCCAAGTGTGCCAGGGGGGAAGGCTGGAATTGCGCTCCCAGTCGATGGTCACTCCTGGCACGTCGAACGTCACTGTGTAGGTCGTGAAGGCGAATGACGACCAGATGATCTGTGTCTTCTGGCCGGCAGGCAAGAAGACGCTGGTCGTTCCGCTGCCGGGCATCAGAGGTCACCCACGTCGAAGGGGTGGCTCGGGCGGATCTCGTACTCGCCGCGCTTGAGTTGCGCAATGCGCTCCCGTGCAGCGGTTTCATGGGCGCGAACGATGGCCATGTAGACCTTCTTCAACAGGTCCAGGTGGTCCGTTACCGGCAGGAATTCATTTGGGAACCTGTCCCTCGCGTCCTCGGCGCTGATCTGAATGCCGGGCGTTTCGTAGCGGCCCGCCGAGTTCGCTACCTGCAGTAGGGCGCGCTCGATCTCGGTGTCCGCGGTCAACGGGTATGCCGCGGCGTCCAGCCCAGCTGCAATCTCTAGCGCGGCGAACAACTCCGGGGCCAATTGTCGGGCGACTGCCAGTACCTCTGGATCCGCAAGGCGGTAGTTCTCCAGCGAGCCACCGGATGGGTTCATGCTCACTCTCCGTCGGTCGAGGCACCTAGTCCGGATTCATGGTGAGGCGGAGGCGTCACCACGGCGTCACCGGGACGTCACCCCCCAGTCATGACCGCATGGGGTTAGGCGACACCGACCGGCGCCGCCCGCTCGAAACCCTCGCGTTGTCGGGCGTCGACCTCATACCAGCTAACTGGTCGAGCCTTCGGGCGCAGCGTTGCCTTGTGGGTCACCTCGGCCTCGGGCGGAGCGCGGGCACGGGCGCGGTCACCATCGGACGGTTCCTTCGTGGATTGCCTGCGGCGTCACTCCGCAACCTTCTAAGGGATGACCCTGGGCCGAACGGACGGACAGCTCCGTGCGTACGCGCCAGCGAAATCGTGCTCTATTGAGGTGGCCGGGGCTCCGTTGACTGACCCACATCGCGCAATCGCAGCCGGCGCGATCGGCGGCCCGTCAGACGGAACCTGCCACGTACTCGACCTTCTGCACGCACTCGAGCCAGGGTGACCTTGCGCTAGTGGGTGTCCGACGGAGCAAGAACGCCAGGTCGGTAGGCGGCCAGGTTAAGCGCGTTGGGGTAGTTGCGGACGCGAGTGTCGATGTCAGTGGCAGCCCCGTGGCGAGGCCAACGCCTCCACCATCATCGCCTCACCGAGGCGGGCCTCGCGGCCAAGGACCGCGCGGCCCGGCGGTCGCGCGCAGAGGGGTCTGCGGCTGACCGCCCCGACCTGCATCAGTGACGGCTGACTTTCGCGGGCGGCGTTCTCAGTAACACCGCATGGGGGTGGCTACAAGCCGGGTCCGCGGGGGCAGACCCGGGGCGCTCGCGGGGCTGTGAACTACGGCACCTGCTCGTATACGACGCCGTTACCCAGGCTGAACGTGCTCGGCCTGGTACTGGCTGCCGGCTCGTCCACCAGGTCGTGAACCGCGGCTGCGACAGGCACGGGCTCATCCCCAGACACCGCCCGGGACGATAGGTCGCGGCGCTCGTAAGTCACCGACTCCTCATCGCGCAGGACCGTGATCTCACGCGGTTCACTGGCGGATAGAGTGGCGGTGACGACCTCAGACGCCGTGGACGCCCCGACGGCGATGAGCATGTTGTCCACCGGCTGCGCTCGTCGAGGCCGCGGAACCCTCACACGGGTCTGGCGAACGTGCTCGAGCACCAACGCGCCGAGTGGTGACAGCTCCCAGGACAGACCGGAACGACCGCGGGTAGCGACGACCAGGCGATCGGTCCGCAGCTTCTTGCCGAGCCTGCTCAGTTGCGCCTCGTCGATGGCGGCGCCACGACCTCCTCCGGCCAGTGTCGTCTCTCTCATGCGCTCGCGGATCCCGCGGCTGTTGATTCCGGGCTCCTGCTCGACGATGCGCAGGAAGCTCTCAGCGCGGGTGCCCGCGACCGCCGCCGCGAACGCGACGGGAGCAATCCGCTCCTGCGCCGTGCGTACGAACTCCATGGCCATGTGCAACCAGCACTCCGCCTGGCGCAGGGCGTCGAGGCGGGGGCCCGGCGCATTCCTGGAGGCCTCCTCGTGCTGAGCGACCGCGAGCGCGCGGTTCAGCCGGCGGAGCAGCCCGTCGAGGAGGTCGACGGCCGCCTTGTCCCGGGCGAGGACGGCGTCCACGACCACGCGGCTGACGCGCTCCCACCAGCTGCCGTCCAGGTTCTGCAGACCGCTTGGGGGAGGGCCGCCTGGGCTGAAGACGACTTGTGAGAGGTCGAGGACCTCGTGCTCCAGCGGTGTCCGGCCGGGGGAAGGCTCCGGAACGGTGGTGACCTCCTGCATGGCGGCGGTGAACGCGTGCGCGCCCCATTCCTCCGTGGTGGACATCACTTACCTCCGGGTGGCCGTAGTACTTCCGCATCCAGTGAGAGGCCGGGTCAAGTGGATGTCAAGTTATCAGTGCAGTGCAGTGCCGTGCAGTGGCGAGTCGGCACACTGCGTAACGCCCCGCCACTACGGCCGACGTCTCGGCGCAGGCCTCCCGTGTAGGCCCCCCTGTGGGCGTAGGGGAGCGGAATATGACGGGACCTGACCCACCACCCGCCAGGGGGTTGGCATGGCTCACGAACGAAACCCCAGGGCGCCGCGTCGGTGTCTGGATGCCGCAGAGACCTTCGCGTTCCTCGCCCATCGGCTGCGTCGATCACCGCCGGACCGACTGGACATGGCTCGGTGGCGGACGGAGACGAGGAGGTCTATCGCCGAGTCGTCCCACGCCATTGCGGAGGCGGGGGTGGTCACGGAGGACCAACTCAGGACGGGAACCCAGGACGCGCGATCCGCCTTCTTGCTGTTGCGCGCCATCGACGAGGCGTTCGCCACGGTCGTGCCCTATGCCGCTCGGGACGGTCACGGCCGGCTGGGCCACCACGTGGACGTCCTGTGCCGGCTCGGTCGCTACAACGCCGACGCGGCGTACGGCGCCGTCATCCCCCGGCGCGCCTTTCCTGCGCGCCCCAACATCGTCCCGGATCATGAGGCGGAGCACTTCGAGCACCTGCTGTTCGTGCCCTGTGCGACCGAGCCGGGTACCCGGCTCCGGCTGCGGCATGTCCCCGCCGCGTTTGACTTCCGCGCGGGAACCCCCCCGCGGCTCGTCGTCGGCTGCGTGGCGTTCGTCAAGGACCTGGATGAACTGGACATCCGGAGGATCGAGGACTTCGGCGCCTGGTACTCGATCCGCCCGAGACTTGCCGGTATCGACGACACAAACCACTGGCGTCGGCGCATCGAGGCTGCCCTATGCGAACTCGACAGGTCGGGTGCACACATCGGAGTCCTCCCGGAACTCGCGCTCAACGACGAGCTCCTGGATCTGTGGAAGCAAACCTTGCTGCGCGTGGAACGGCCCCGCGACGGCCACCTCCACTGGATCCTCGTCGGCTCGGGTCCGCTGACCGCGGAAGGCGAGGCCCAGCAACCCCGCAACCAAGCGGTGCTGCTACACCGGGAGACCGGCCGCGAGGTGCTCCGGCAGGACAAGTGCGAGCCCTTCACGCTGGACGACGCCCAACTCCACGACTGGCAACTTGCCGGCCACCTAGCCCCAGGGCCCGTGGCGGAATGGATGAAGGAAGGGCGCGATCGCCACGTCCTCGACAGCAGGGTCGGCCGGATCGCCATCCTCATCTGTGAGGACCAGGCGCGTCTCTTCACGGTGGGCAGCGAGGTCTCTACGCTGGGCCCCACGCACCTCTTCATCCCCATTTTCGCGCCTCCGATCGTCCGTTTTCGCTGGCAGGAGAACGCCGCCCGGCAGTTCGCCACGCACGGCGGGTCGTGCAGTGTCGTGACGACGAGTTGCGCGGTGAAGTTGCCGCCGCACGTCGAGGCGTCGACAGAGGAGGACCAGTACGGAACGGCGCTCGCGGTCGTGCCCCGGACCGAGGGCCGAGCAAGCGACTCCTGGGCGAGCGTCGATGGCTACCTTCAAGATGCCGCCGGTGATCCGGTTCGCGTGTTGACTTTTGAATTGCCCTGCTGCTGAGCACGGTCGGAGTTGACAGGCAGCATGCAGTCACGCGATCCATCCGGCGTGCTCTTACATTACGTGCGGTGAACCGCGTGCCTGCTCAAGTAGGTCTTGAGGACCGAGCCGTTGCCGTCCCGCCAGCGGTCGAGCGGGTCGAGGGGCGGGATGAAGCTCTTGGCGCGACTACTGGCTATCGCCTTAGGGAGTTTGAGCCGGAGTGGTGGTCGTCTATGTCGCATATAAAGGCATGGTTGCCTACTGTCTTCGAATTATCGCAAAGCGCCTAGCAATAGAATAGTCAGGGCGCCCGCGGGTGGTCAGCGGTTCAGTCGGATAAAGCGGCCAAGGAACCGATCCGGCTCACGGTCCCAGGGTCCGAGGTCCCAGCGGCGCATCTCGCCGCTGTGCGAGCTAACGAGCCAGCTCTGCTGATCGACGTCGAGGAAGGCTTGGGGTGCCTCGATTACTCCGTCGCGCTCGCCCTTGTAGTGAGCGCCGGATTTGCGGTTCAGGCTGCGGAGACCTCACCCATCGCTGGGTACTCGACGTCCGCGGTGCGCCGGATCACGGCGCAAGGCCAAACCGAGGCTGGCGCCGGAGCCGTGTTGGAGGTGTCGCGCCAGCCGCCCCGGGGAGAGGGGAAGACTGGTCGGCCGCCGCGGTCATCGGCGGTCGCATCGAGGCGCTCGGCGCGGTCGCGCAGCATCGCGGTGCACCAGCGGGGCAGCACGAGGATGCGCTGGCCGGCGTCGATCTTGGTGGTCTTGACGAACAGGCCCTGGCCGCGGACGTGGAAGGCGGCCGCGCGCACCTGCACGGTGCCGGCGTCGAGGTCAACGGCGTTCCAGGCCAGGCCGCAGGCCTCGCCGATGCGCAGCCCGGTGGCCATCAGGAAGGCGACAAGGACGTGACCGCCCTGTAGATGCCTGGTGGCGTGGCGGCGCCCCTCGCGTTCTGCCCTTGGCTGCGGCCGTGATTTGGGTGGTGCTCGGGAAGGCGTGTTGCGTCGTCCACCGACGCTGCGCCACCTCAGTCACCGTGCCAGGCGGCAGCGGCCCCGCAGTCAGGGTCGGCGCTACCTATTCCCGCATGTGCTCCATTCACCGATCGGATGCCAGTCGGCACTGACCGGTCACCATGCGTTTCGACACGCCAGTGACCCTCCGAGAGGAACACGGCGGGGGGCCAGGACCCGCCTTGTCCCTACCTTCACGAGTCATTGCCCGCTCGGTATTATGCGGAACGCCGTACTTGCCTCTGGTCGCCCGATCATCATGTCAGCACTGGGGATGAGGCCGATGGCGCTTCCGCAGATCGTCTGACGGGCGGTACGGGTTCGTTCTCGTAGAGAGTCCGCGAGGGCAATCCCGGTCCGTTCGTCCGCTTGGCGACCCATAACCGGTTGACCAAGCACCACCTCTTGCGCGGCCTACCGGGAATGCCTTCACCAGGATCCCTCGAAGGGCACCGCCGATGGCGGACATGCTTCCTCCCGATCCCCTCGACGCCGTTGGTCTTCGACGACTGATGGCGATCGAGAGCGGCCACCGGGACGTTGTCGTGGCCATGCTCGATGGGCCGGTCGCCCGGTCGCACCCAGATCTCTCGACGGCACACTTGAGGCGTGTGGGCGCGGACGGGTTCGCCACCGCAGAGGGAATGACCAGTCCAATCTGTCAGCACGGCACCTTCATTGCGGGCGTCCTATGCGCCCGGCCGTCGTCGCCCACACCGGGGATCTGTCCTGGCTGCACCGTGCTGGTCCGGCCGATATTCCACCTGGAGACGGCCTCCGACCCACCGCTGGCCAGCGGCGGCGAGCTCGCCTGCGCTCTTGTGGAAGCGGTGCAGGCGGGTGCTCGCATCATCAACATCAGCGCAGTGGTGAGCCCCTCCGTGGGGCCGGAGTCGGAGCTGGCCGATGCGCTCGGATTCGCGGTGCATCGCGGCTCCATCGTCGTCGCAGCGGCAGGCGGTGACCACGAGGTCACCAGCTCGACCCTGACACGGCATCCGGGAGTCGTCCCGGTTGTCGCCTGCGACGCCACCGGACGACCAACGCCTTCATCCAACCTCTCGCGATCGATGGGGATCCGCGGCATAGCCGCACCCGGGACCTTGAGGGGCCTCGCTACCGACGGGCCACCCACCGTCAGCAGCGGCACCAGCGTCGCAGCCGTCGTGGTGGCTGGAACCTGCGCGTTGCTGTGGTCCACGGCGCCCGGAGTCGCCGCCGAGCGGGTGACCTTCGCCCTCAGGGGTGCTGGCCGTCGGACGTCCGTCGTCCCGCCTCGCCTGAACGCCTGGGCCGCCTACATGCGGCTGCGCGGTGGCGCCGGGGGGCGAGCCAGCCAACCGGGACGAGTCCCCCAGGGGGAAGGAGCACTTCGATGAGCGAATCGGTGACTGGAGAGCGGCCCTCTGGGGCAGCGTCTGCGGACGCGTCAGGGGTCTCGACTGCCACGAGCGTGGTGCGGCCGGATGCGGCCGGTGCAGCCGTGACGTCCGGCCCCCCGCCGCAGTCCTTCGTCTACGCCATCGGGCGCGTGGAACCGCGCTTTCCGACTCTCGGAGTGGAGAAGGAGTTCGCGCAGGTGATCAGCCGCACCGATGGTGCCGGACAGACCGATCGCGAGATGCTGCAACGAACGCTCACGGATCCTGGTAATCGTTATCTGGCGCGACACCTCTGCTGGACACTCCTCATCGAGGGTCTCGAGACATATGTCCTGATTCCCAGGGACGGAACCGATCTCGACCTGCTCATCGAGACCGTTCGCACCGGATCTGATCGAGGTGACATGGATGTCGTCGTCGGTCGACGGGGGCCTATCGCGCCCCCCGACCTGTGCGGCGGCCTCGCTGTTCCGGTTGTCGTCCTCGACCAGTTGTGGTCGTTTACCCGCGACTCCCTGCTGGAGGCGATCCCGCGAGCGGGCGATCAGGATGATGAACGCTTCACTGTAGCCGCCGGGGAACTGCTCGACCGGGTGATGCAGTTAGCCGACAACGCCGGCGCCACCAGCGCCCACCGCGCGCTGAACTACTTGGCGGTGCGGTATCCGGCCATATACGTCCGCACGGCCGAGGCCTTCAACGAGAATCAGTCCTTGAGTGCCGTCGACGTTCGACCGTCGCGACTGGCCGGCGTGCGCGACATCGTGGACGTCATCTTCCGTTACACGCACAGGCGGACCGATGTCACGGAGAGCTTCTTCGTCCGCGTTGATGTCACTGAGGAATTTCCCTTCCTGGTTTCCCGCCTCGCTCCGTTCTACGACCGATGAGGCATGAGGAGGAACTCATGGCAGCCGACAACGTCGACGCCCGCCGACGCCCGCACCACATCCGTCTTCCCGGGTTCGTGGGCGAGGAGGTGGGTCTCGGAGACGTGATCAAACGAACTACGAACTCGTTGGGCATCCGTCCTTGCACGCCCTGCAGGGAGCGCGCGACCTGGCTCAACCAGAGGGTCGTGCTGTCACCCTGGCGCGGGCACTGAGGAGGCGAGCGTCATGACGTCGCGGCTTCCGGGATTCTCCGCAGCCGGCTCCCTGGACGCATCACGGCGGCGCTATCGGGAGGTCTGGTCTTTTGGTCAGCAACCGCCCTCTGGCGTTCGTCTCGCGCAGGACAGCTGTCAGCAGTGCTGGCAGCCGTGCATCGACGGCTGCCGGCAGTCCGGCGAACTCGCGCGGAACTGCGTGGCACTCTGTCGTGCTGAGTGTGGCTGCCAACCGCGCGATCCCGGTCCGATCGGGTGCACACCTCGCGACAACTCCGTCAACAACTCGCTCTGCATCGGGGCGATCCAGGTCTGGGAGGCAGCATGCGGAGCCGACTGCAGGGCGCTTCTAGGCGGCATCCCAGGCGTGGGAGCAGCGCTGGCCGCAGCTTGCGTGGCGGGGTGTTCGTCCGTCGCGGCGCAGAGCCGGAGTAGCTGTCCGCCCGCGGTGCTCTGCGTGTGACCCCACGTCGACGAAGATTGGCGTCAGCGGACTGCCGTCGATGCGTCTTCGTAGTGGTTGTCGACCAGCAGCAGCTTCGGCACCACGATGACGGCGGGGCCGTCCTGCTGTCCCCGTGAACCGCGGCATTGTGCGCCGCGACCCGCGGCTCGAGCATCTCCCACAGGTTCAGCGCCGACGCCAGGCCGCTGTTCTCGGCTGCCCCGCCGTCCAGGTCTGCCGTGCGGATCGGCTCCTCGTCGCCGTCCTCGTCGGGATCGGCGCACAGGTAGAGCTCGCCGGACGGGGACACGTACGGAAATCGGGCCGACAGCAGCGCGGCGGTCGAGGCCCGGACGTCCCCGCCCCCCGTCGAGTCCGCGGTGCACTCCTGGCTCCACCTTCGTGGCAGCTGCTCCCGAGCGGTGCCGTCTGCAGTGAGGAAGTCGAAAGAAGGGCAGTCGTTGGTATCCGTTCGGACGTGACGCGGTAGTGACGCGGCCGTGACGAGGACTTGCTAGATTCTCCGCCCTCAACCTTCCGGTGACCGGCGGCCGGGCCGGCACCGCGGCGCTGCAGGGGTGAGCAGGCATGTCGGTGACCGCCGCAGAACCGTTCCAGGGCCACATCGTCCCAGATATCCCAGCCGAGGATCCGGCTTTTCGTTTCGGTTCCATCGCCGCGGCGCTGGCGGGCATCGTGCAATCCGGCGAGCCGCGGTTCGCGGTGGGCATCTTCGGCGGCTGGGGCTCTGGGAAGAGCACGCTGATGAATGAGATCGAACGGCTCGTCCGGCTCAATCAGCCCCGTGCCGGGGTGGTCCAATTCAACGCGTGGCGCTACGAGCGGGAGGTGCACCTGATCGTCCCACTCCTTGACACCATCCGGGCAAGCCTGGCGGAGTGGGCGAACAGGCAGGCCGCCGGAAGCCCCGATGCGGAGCGCGTGCGGAGCATCGCTCAGCGCATCGGCCGTGTCGTTCGTGCCCTCGCGCGGGCCACGTCCCTGCAGATCGGCGTGCCGGGCGGCGTAGCCCTCACCGTTGAACCGGGCAAGGCGTTGGACGAGCTGAACCCGGTTCCTGACGACACTATGATGAATGCTCAGTCGCTCTACTTCGCCGCCTTCCAGGAGCTCAGCCAAGCCTTTGGGGAGGTCCAACGGGCTGGCCTGTCTCGGATCATCGTGTTCGTCGACGACCTGGACAGATGCTTCCCGGAGCGGGCGCTGACCGTGCTGGAGTCCATGAAGCTGTTCTTCGACATGCCCGGCTTCGTCTTCGTGGTCGGCCTTGACGAACGTGTCGTCGAAGCTGCGGTCCGGAGCAAGTTCGCCCAGCAGTCGGTGGTCGCGGAAGAAGACGCGGAAGAAAATAAAGTCCAGCAGCAGATCGAGCGGGACTACCTGAAAAAGATGTTCCAGGTGCCCTACACCTTGCCGGCGATCGCGCCCGGTCAGCTCGACGAACTGCTCCGATGGCTGGACGATCACGGGGGCCTCAGCGACGTCCAGCGAGAAGACCTGAGCCAGCGGGTTCGGGGGTTCCTGGCGTACGTCGCCACCGAGGGCCAGATCAACCCGCGTGAGGTCAAGCGGTACATCAACGCATACACGCTGCATCGCATGATCAGTCCCGACCTCGACGCGGACACGATGCTCGCGGTGCAGACGCTGGACTTTCGCCGGGACTGGGAGGCTCTGTACGAGAGCGTCGTGCTGGTCGAACCAGATCTCTTCATCGAGGCGCTTGTGCGATACCGGAAGGGCGACGACCATGCCTTCGAGGACCTATGGCCCGACGTCGGGGTCCTGTCCTTGGAGCTCTCCACGTTCCTGCGTTCGGCGCAGTGCGCGTCACTGGCGGCGACACGCGATCTCGCGCGGTACGTCTCCCTGGTCGAAACCACCCGCAGCAGCCAGAGCTGGGTCACGCAGGCGATGCAAGAGTGCGGGCAGTTGCGCCGCCTCACCCGCGAGGTCCGACCGCCGATGCGGATGGGGAGCACGGAGGCGCGGGACCGCGCCGTTCACCTCAAGGATGTCCTCGGCCGCCTCCGGTCGTACGTGAGCGCGGCGCAGGCAGTCGGCCTCGTGGGTTCCGTGGAGAAGCTGATCCGGCTGTGTGACGAGCTTGCCGACTCCCCGGAGTCCGACGGGTCGGCCGCACCAGACGTCGATCCCGCACCGGACGTCGGTCGTTGGCAACAGCGCATGCTCGGAGAGATTGATCGACTGCAACAAGCGCTGCGGTTCATCAGGCGCTCGTCAGCCTTCGGGACCGGGTAGGTGCAGGATCCCTGCGTTGCTTGTCCGCCGACAGCGGTCGCTGTCTACCGTTGGGGCGGCGTCTGCACGCCTTTGATCGTTGCCCATGCCCTAGCAAGCCCAGCCTTGGAACTCGCCCACCGGATCGGCCCACAGTTCGGTGTCCGCGGCCAGCTCCCGGATCATCCGCTTGAGCAGCGGCAGCGCCGCCCGTAGGACTGGCGCAGGGGACTGCCCGGTTCAGTTGACTCGTCCTGAAGTCGAGAACGGGTTCAACCTCCGACAGAAGTGGCCGACTGCGGCTAGGTCGTTGTCCTCCGGGTGACATGAACTCGCGCCGAGCAAGACGGGCCGGACGGCGCTCAAACGGTTGGCGGCGTCTTCCGGGTAGTCCCTGTCTAGGTCACGGCGGGTCATCGTGTCGTTGACAGCCGGCCCGGAGTCGACTCGGCCTCATCTCTGGGCTGGGCACCTCATACCTCTAGCTGGTCGAGCACGCGCCGCTACCGGATCGCTCGGGAGGCGGTGGCATATGCCAGGGAGGCGGCGCTGACGCCAGGCGTCGGCTCACACCCGTGAGCGGCAGGAGCGCGGCGAACGTCAGGTCGGGGCGAAGGGGTCCCAGCCGCGGGTCCCCGACTCGATCGCCGAGGTGCAAGGCGCGCACGGGTACCGGCATGGTGTACCGCTGGAGCCGCACCGGCGGGGCGGGACAACTTCGCGTCACCGCTGGGTGAACGTACTGAGCTGCCGGCGTAGGTGCGGTAGGCCGTTCACAGACCCAAATTCCCGTTTGGGTGACCGCACGGATCGAGTAGGGAATTTATCCGTCTCGGCCACCATCATGTCCACGCGCGTCACCTGTAGTGCTCGTAACACGAGGAGGGCCATGAGTGGCTCCCCGAAGGAGTTCGAGGGGTCTGGCGGCGACCCTGTCGTGGGCCGCTGCCCGCGGTGCGGCAGCAGTCCGGTCGTTCGCGCACGCCCCTTGGTGTGCGGCAATTTCATCCCACCGAAGTGTTCGGTCTGCGGAGCCTTCGAGTGGTTCGTGCGTCCTTCGTTATGGCTCCTGCTGGCTCTCAACAGACGCCGCCGGTGAGGTCGTTGCCGGTGTCGGCACGCCTCATGAAGGGAGGCGATTGAGATCCCTCAAGCGCCTGGCGCGGCGGTCGGCAATCGCGATCGTTTCCTCGAGCGCCTCGAGGTCCTCCGTGGCCAGCAGGACGGGGAGGGCTTGCTTTGCACGGTCACGTATATGCGCTCGTGCTGCCCGCTGACGCGGAGCACATGACCTGCACCGCGGGTGGCGGGCCAGCCTCCACCTAGCGGGTGGGAGCCAGGCGGAGCAGGTGCGCGTCGACGACGCGACCAGCTTACGACCACCAAGCCGCCCTCGACGCCCGGCGATGACCGACACCGGCCGATGACGCAAATGCTGGCTGACCTGCACGTTCGTCGCCGACCACCTGCTGCCGACGACCTCAAGGTCAACTCGACGGGTTCACCGTCCACCTCGGGGACGGGCCGGGCCAGGGGAGGGGTGACGACCTCCCGCGCGGGGTGCAACGCCTGGTGGCCCACGTATGCCTGTCCGGTCGTCCCCCGCGGGCCACCGTGGTCGGACACCTGTGGCCCGACGTCTCGGAGGCGCACGCCCACGGCAGCCTCCGCACGGCGCTGTGGCGCCTGCAGGGGGTGGCTCTCGGGCTGGTGCACTCGCCTGGCGACGTCCTCTCACTCGCCGAGGGCGTCCGGGTCGACGTGCGGGAGCTGGGGGAGTGGGCTCGGCGGGTCCGGGACCCGGCCTGCCGCCTGGCCGACGTCGCCGTCGCCGACGTCGGACTGCGCGGCGAGCTGCTGCCCGGCTGGTCTGAGGACCGGGTTCTTCTAAGCGGAAACGGCCGGCCGCAGCCGGGCGGTACGGCGATGTGAAACAGGCCGTCTATGCGGCCATACGCGCCGGGCCGTTGTGGGAGAGCGCTCACCGTGCGGGGATCCGCGTGCCCCTGGCCGGGGCACGAGCAACTCCGGTTGTCCTCACCCGCGGCATGGGTCCGGAGCCGCGCGAGCAGATGACACGGCGCGGCAGTGGTTCGTCGGCAGTGGTTCGTCGGCAGTGGTTCATCGGTGCGGATTGGACCTGGAAGCTCGGGGTGAGCTCACTCACCCGGTGTGCATCGGCCGCGGCGGCTTGCGCCTTCAATCAAGCGCTGGGCGTCAGCGTTACGACATCGTCGCTCTCGGTGGCGGCGTGAACGACTGGCCGCCGTTGGCGTGGTTGACGTGACCGTGACGCTGGCGTGACGGTGCTGCTCCTATTGTCCGCTCGATTCCTGCGGATCGGGTCCGCAGGCATTCGCTCCGACAGTTGCCCATGAAGCGGGAGGCCAGGGTCCGTCCGCGCCCGAGGGTAGTCCAGCAAATGCCAGTCCTCTGAAGACTTCGACTCACTCGACTAATCGCGCAACAACCTGGAGCCGACGATGGCCTACAGTCGGGAAGTCATCCGCGATCGTCTTTACCTTGACAATCGGCTGAATGTGTTCCTCCGGATGCTGCGCGATCGGGGAGTCATCCCGGCGCGGGGGAGCGTCCTCTTGGCAGCCCGCGAGGTCACAGTGGCGCCCGGTGTTTTCGAGCTAGATGACTGCGACCTAGTCATCGTCGCCGACACGTTTGACGGCGCCGCCGGTGTGCTCAAGGTGACGCGGCCTGGGGTGCCTCCCGGTCAGCCCGGTGTGGCCGGGGCGAGCATCACGATCGCCTGCCAACGAATCGTCGGGCTAAACGTTGAACTGCCCGGTGGCGCCGGTGGGACCGGCTTGCGTGGTGCCCAGGGGGATCCGGGCACGAGCCGTCGGGGCACCGGCGGACCCGGGGGGAAGGGCGGCAAGGGCGGCACCGGGCTACCGGGCGGCGTGGGCGGCAGCGTTGTCGTCGACTGCGTCGTCGATGCGGTGCCAGGCGGCTTCGGCGGGAGTACTCAGGTGCGGCTCCCGGGCGGTCCGGGCGGTCCCGGCGGGCCGGGGGGGCCTGGTGGCCCTGGAGGCGAGGGCCGGGACTGGTGTAAGCCGAATGGGACGTTTTGTGTCGACGGCCAGGACGGCGACCCGGGGCCGGTGGGCGATGGTGGGGACGTCGGTCCGGTCGGCACCGTCGGTCAGGCGGCGATTTCGCAAGTGACGGAGGAGCAGTTCTGGCACCGTGCCCGCACTCTGGCCCCCAACTGGGCCGGCTACCGGTACGTCGTCGGCGAGTACCACTACCGCTCCGACGGAGCCGCACCAGTCGGGGGTGTGGAACCAGTGGTCGCTGCGCTGCGCGAGATGGAGAGCGTTTTGCGGTTGGAGCCAGCGCATGACGCGGCATCTACCTACCGAAGGCAGATTCTGCAGGGCCAGAACATATTTGGGTATCCGCGCAATTTCGATGCACTGGCCGCGTTCGAGGACTTCGAGAATGTCTACACCGACTACAGCCCGCTCGTCGACTCGATGTTCGCTGCGGCGACGCGCATGTTCGACCTGACCATCACGCTGGATCAAAAGCGACAGGACCTCGTCCGCGAAGTCGCGAACCTGACCGGTTTGGTCCAAGCACTGGAGGCCGATGCAGCCGCCGCCGAGGTTGAGCGCGGCAGCTACGAGCAGGAGAGCCGCCGAGCGGAGGCCCGACTCGGGCGGCTTCGGCGAGAGATCACCGCAAAGGAAGAGGAGATGCGCAATGCCCAGGTCGATGTCCTTGGCGTCGTCATCGGAAGCGTCGCCCTCGTGGCAAGCGTCATCGCCGCTATTCCCACCGGCGGGGCCAGCATTGTGGGCGCGGCATCTTCAATCGCCCTGATCGCGGGGCAAATCAAGGAGTTGCCGACAATTGTGGCCGAACTCAGCAAGCCGGAGGCCCAGCGGACTGAGCTCAAGAAGTTGGAAGAGGCGGCGCGAGGCCTCAAGGATCACGTTACGAAGGCCAGGGACGCGATCATGACCGTGATTAGCTTCACCAAGATGCTAAACGAGCTCATGACCGCCAGGGTGGACGACGTCGGATACAAGAGGCTGCTCGAGGACGCACTGCAGACCGCCCAGCAGAAGCTTTTGGCCGAGCTCCGCCTGACCCAGGCGGGACTGGCCGTGAAGTCGGCGGGAATCCGCCTAGACACCGCCAAGGCTGGCCGGACAACGGCGGAGGCCCAGGCAGCTGCCCTCACCGACGATCAGGCAGTGCTAGCCGCCGCAGCGCTCGGGTTCGTTCGCAACGCCCAGGGTTTTATGGACAGGTTGACCAGGTACGCGTTCTTCGCCGCCCGTGCATTGGAGATCTACACGCTGCGTGACTTCCCGGTGCGCTATGACCATGGCCATCTGCACCCAGACGTTGAGAGTGACCATCGAGACGGTTTGGTCTCTACGGCCTCACTAGTCGCCCAGTACGAACAGTCCTGGCGGCGGCACGTGAACCTATTTGACTACCGAATCGCCTACGACGATTACCGGCGGCAAACGGGCTGGGTCACCGACTGGCACCGGATCTCGATCACCGATCCCGTCCGGCTCGCCGACTTCCGGCAGACGCTGGAGTTGCGGCACAGCGTCCAGCTCGACGATCTGCCGGCCCGTGACGAGGACAAGCTTCTTGACGTGCTGGTCGCGCTGATCGGCGCCCGATCGGACAGCGGGGTTGTGTCCGTAGTTGTGGAGCACGGGGGGCGGTACGTACAGCGGACTAGGGACGGCGTCAGTCGGGTGACGATATTGCCGTCTCGATCGGCGGTGACACTTGCTCGGACGGTGCCTCTGCAAAGTGCCAGTGGACCGCTCGGTGAGGGTGCCGGGGACGTCGAGTCTTGGGGGCGTGGTATTGCCACGAACTGGCGCCTCTCGATAGAACAGGAAGAGGTGGACCGTCAACGCGTCGATCTCGCGCCGCTCACAGAGGTGCAAATCTGGCTGCGATATCAGGCGTTGAAGAGGCACAACGTGGTAACACCCGGTCTCCGCGCCCTGCAAAACGGCGCACTGCTCCGCGACGTGGAGTCCGGTCAACTGTTCGTCCATTTGTTCGGCGCGAAGGTCCCGCTCCCCGAGGAATCGGAAGCAATACTGGCCAGGCACGGGGCGGACTCACCGGCCCCAAACTCGGACCTCGGAGCGCCGCGGTGGGTGCTGGACACGTTCGCGTCCATCCCGAGGGACGGGACCCTGGTCACCGCCCCCGACTCGGAAGATGTATTCGTAGTGTCAAACAGTGGTCGGCTCACAATCGAACCGGCACGGCTCGCGCCGGACGGCGTGCGGCCTGACATCGCCGTGCTCACGGCCTTGACTATGGACGCGATGCCGTTCCTCGGATCGGAAGCCGATAGGGCCGACGAAAATGAGGTGGAACCGGATGAAGCGGAACCAGGGCCCGCCGGCGGCGACATCGGGTGATGCCGGTGGCCAGCGATGCTCTGCGGAGTTTGCGACCACCGGTCATGACAGGCTCCAAGAGTATGCCTTGGGAGACGCCCTGAGGCCTCCAGAGGACTGGCGATCCGGCTCTTTATAGTTCGGCGTGATGCCGGCACTGGGATCGGTGTTCATGCCGCGCTTTGGGCGGCACTGGCCAGGATACGAGTGTGATACAGGGCGGCATTCCGGTAGCCGCGGCCGGTGCTTTTGATTTGCTTGATCGAGGTGTTCGCCGCCTCGGTGCGGCGTTGGTGACGCCGGTGACGATGAGCACCTCGATGGCCGGCCACCAGTCGGTGACGGTGGTCCAGAGCCGGTCGGCCTCGGGTAGGTCGGCGGCCAGCACGTAGGTGCCCAGCAGCATCTCGTGCTCGTGCGCCTGGGGCAGGGTCGAGCTGGCCAACAGCCGGCGCAGCTGTTCCTTGATGCCCCAGGTGGCACCGACCTCGCCGGTCGGATCGTCGGTGCGCAGGGTGGTCTGGAGCCGGCCCAGCCCCGCCGGGCTAAGCGTGTTGCCGGCGCGCAGCAGCAGCCGCCGGTTGGTCCAGGCCGGATCGACGCGGCGGCCGCGGCGGCCCTTGGTCTCGCGGGTGACCCGCTGGCGCACCCGGGTGAGCATGTCGTTGCCCAGCCTCACCAGGTGGAAGGCGTCCACGCTGACCGCGGCCCGCGGGAGCTGCTCGCGCAGCGCCCGGCGGAACGCCGCCGACGGGTTGATCGCCACCACCTCCACCGCGGCGCGCCAGGCGTCGTTGCGCGGCCAGCCAGGCGCTCACGCCGGCGGAGTCCCGCCCGTCGACCACGCCGAGCACGCGACCGGTGTCGGCGTCGACCAGCGTGGTCATCCACGGGCTCGTAGTGGCGCCAGCCCCCGGCAGGGTCCCGAAAGAAGCGCACCGAGTGGTAGCGGTGCTCATCGACGCCCAGCCTCCGCACCAAGACGGTGTCCGGGTCGGTGAGCGCGTCGGCGGCGGCGTTGACCGTGCGCTGCACCGTCCACCGGGACAGCCCGTCCGCGCCGGCGACCTTGGCGACCACCCACCCGGCCGACACCACCGCCTCCAGCACCGCCCGACGAAGCCGGGGCGTCACCCATGCTCGGCGGGGCACCTCGTCACTGGCCTCGACGAACGTCCGCCGATCGCACAGCTGCTCCACGCAGGCGAGGCGGCGGCGGACCAGCACCATCTCCACCGGCCCGGCGATCGGCACCTCGGCCAGCCGCTGCCTTCGCCGTTGGTGAACTCGAGCCGAGGGAACCCCGCAGGAGGGGCACGGCGCCTCGTCCGCGGTTCCCGTGGCGATCCCTTGACGCAGCTGGCCGAGGCGGTCGACCACGTCCACGACGCGGTATCCGGGCAGGTCGAACAGAGCGTTCGCCGCCTCACGCGGCGAGCCCGTAGCCTCGATCACGGCTCGTGGTGCTTCTGGATACGTGCCTCAGCAACACCCATCTCATCGCGGGACCACGAGCCCCTTTATGCGCGGCCGATCACGTCCAAGTGCGAAGAGCCGGCAATCCGGCGGCGCGCAGCGAGTCGTCCACGCACCTCCCACATGAGAACAACCTCTGTCGTCAAGTCGACGAGGACGCCGACGCAGCTTCTAGCGTTGGCCCACGATCAGTCCAACGCCGCCCAGAGGCCTACGTGCATTTGTCGCAGAAGGGGAAACCCTGCGTGCTGCTGCACGCGCAGGTACAGATATCTGGACAGCAGATCGATTGGCCGTTGGGGCAGGAGCATTGATGCTGGCCAGAGGGACATGGGTTCTTAGACAGCAGGGTTACGCCGTGAGCGGGTGGCAGGCCCACCGATGGGGCGCTGACCAGACTAGTGGCCGCGGCCAGATTTGGAAGTTGCATGACGCCACTCCTCTCGGAGTATTCAAGGGTCACATTGGTTGATTCGTCGGACTGAATCAATGTCGCGGCGGCCGGCCAGTAAATACGACGTATCGATTCAGTGCCGCTGCGCGCTGCTCACACGGCGCGCAGGGCTGGATGCCGACTCTTGCCGTCAACCGTTTGAGCGCGTCGCCGAGCCCCACCTCTTGACTGAGCTGAAATGGAACCCCGACCGTCACAGCCGCCTTGTTCTGCTTTGGTAGCAGCAACTCCCTACTCCTTTCGTCGACTCGCTAACGAAGCCACCAGGATCGCATTGGCCCGATTGTTGCAGGTACCACGTCCGCGACGTCGACCGTGAATCGGTACTGCCTCCGAACCATAGCCTCGGGTCGCCTCGGAAAAAAGAATGCGAGCTTAACGTCCCAGGGGTTCGCGTCGGGCGGAGAAATTGCCGCCGGCTCCACCTCAATCGTCTCGAGTTCCATTTCCTCGCCGATCGCCTGCTCATAGACGTGCTCAACTTCGAATGCGTTAGTGGCGGCGTAGTTGATCGCCCGCTCATGCGGCGATCGACCGACGTTCCGCAGTTCGTAATAGACGCGCTCGAGGAAGCTTTCCACCCCGGCCTGCACCTGGCCCCTGTAACCTTCGCCGGCCTCGCCTGGGGTCGCCTCGACGACGCGTTCTACGAGTGCCTCAGTCGTCCAACTGTACATACCGCGCAGTTCTGGGACGACGACGGGCAATTCCTGCCCGGAGCGGTGCCGCGCAACGTCGGTGATGACACCCGGAACTGATACCCGCTCCACCCCCTCGACGAGCTGTTCCCGCAGAAAGCGCCGCAGTAGCGCATAGGTATCGCTCGCGAAGGGACCAGCCGGTTCCAGGAGGTAGATCGGCACACCTTCAAGCACCAGCGTCCACTGCACCGCCGTTGCGTCTTGCGGGTGCTCATCTAGGTGGTCAAGCAGGCTCGCAGGCCGGTCCGGGTCTGCGTCGCTCGGCATCCGCTGTTGGAACGAGGCGCGCCTGCTTCGGGAGGGAAAGTCATAGCCGATCTGCCCGAGCGCGTACACGAGCCGATCGGGCGCCGGGGGTGTCAGTGTCCCTTCATGGCCGTTCATGTGCTTCACCTCGGGAACGAACGCTCGGGCTCACTTGCAGGTCAGCTGGGTCCATTGCCGTGCACACGGTCCGTATTTCGACGAATGGGCTCGTACGATGGTGGCCAAGTGCCATTCGGTGAAAGATGGAGGGGCTAGCAAAACGTCCGGTTCGTCCGCCAACGTCGGTGGTCCGGCGCCTCAGGTCTTCCAGGTCTGGGCGCAGTGCCTCCCCGAGCCATGCTGCGGCGTCGTCGGGTCGTGGGAGGCCGCAGCGCAAGAGCTTAAGGAACTCGTGCTTCGCGGCGAGAACGAATGCACCGACAGCGGCGTCCCGGTCCACTGCGGGGGTGGCTGTTCGAGCCGTCCAGTGCAGCTCACGGTGGACGGCTTCTAGCCACGCTGTGGCGAATGCGCCCCGCCGCACGGCTTCGGCGGCCAGGATCTTGCCGGCGATCGGTGTGACTGCCTCGATGTACGCCTGAGGGGGGACGCCAATCCGATGGGCGACCGGCTGGGCCAATAAGAGAAGCTCGGCGACCGTCACGGCTCCGCCCGCACGTTCGAAGGGCACATAGGTGCCGATGAAGTTGCGTAGCAAATCAACGACGTTCTCCAGCGGCCACGCCAGACCCGCGTTGATCGCAAGGGGTCGGCGCCCGTTGTACCCATCAAGTCGGTCCTCAGCCTGAGCGGCACGGTGAGCGAGGTGTTCACGCAGAGTAAGCGGGCGGATGAGGTGCGGTGCCAAACCAGCGAGCTTCCACAGCGGTGTGAATGCTGTCTCCTGAGCGGTCGCGAACTGCTTGCCATGAACTATCGCGTAGCGCTCTTTGAACTCCCCCCAAAGTTCGGGACCGTCCTCTCCGAAGCACTCAACGAACGCTGCAGCGTTGTGAGGCAGATTAAGAAGGACGTTGACTACTATCATCTTGTTCACGCTGCAATTGGTGTACCACGCGGGATCTTCCAGGTACTCGGCTTGACGGATAACGTCGCGGTAATACTGCAGCACGGTCGTTAGGTCAACCATTGGGCAGTCCACGATGTTGTCCGGGTCGTCGGGCACACGAGCACCTGCGGTGATGATTTCATCCACAATGTGAGCGTTGCGATTCAGTACCGCCTGCGGCACCCCCTCCAACGATACGACTTGGACGTTGGCGGGATGCTTGTCCGCGCTTAGGCCCATGTGGAGCGCGCTTCCCGCCTGCTGGGCGTTCTGTCGGCCAAGCGCGTGTGTCGTACGTCCCGCACCGAGGTAGGCCCCGACATGGCGATGGGCAAGTTGGACCTTCGACGACCACGGCAGCGTCGCGATTTCGACCGCATGGTCCTCCGGGTGAATGTAGCTCAGGATGGCGAAGATGGGCTCGTCATCGCTTAGCGAAAGCTCGCAGCGGAGTACGGCGTCCAGCATGTCGGCGCCACCCACGGAGATGCCAGTGGGCAGTACAAGGTCCCCTTCGTCGCGGACCGGAATTAACCTCATGCCGAGCCGGTTAAGGCCAATGCGATAGCGAAAGTCCTCGACGCGATAAGACAACGTCTGAGGCACGTGAACGGTGACGGTGCCGAAGTCCTCGCTTCTCACGCCAGCGAACTTGCGCTCCAGTGCGTTGGAGTTGACGGCATACTCCCAGCCGTCCAGCGCACTAAGCAGCCAATTTGCCCGAGGGTTGCGTGGCGACTCTGCTAATGGCGGGATGGCCCGCCGCCGGCGGAGCTCCCAAACGGATCCGAGCGGGTTCAGAGTAGGGCCTGAGGTGATGAGCGATTCACGCACAAGTGGGGGTTCTGGCGACCGGCCGTCCTTAACTTGCAGGCTGAGGAGGAGCGCTGCCAAGCCAGAGGTTATGGCTGCCGCGTAGCTCGTTCCGCTCGCGAGGACTACGCCACCATGCGGTAGGGCGCCGGGAATTGCCTCTCCGGGCGCGAGTATGCACCCTCCATCGACGCTGTCGGAGCGGGGCGCAAGGGCATCTGGCGCACCCGCAACCCCCACAGCCAGCACACCGGCTAATGACCCAGGGACTCGCGGGTGGACGCACCCCACCTCCCCTGCAGCGGCAACTACTAAAGTTCCGACCGCGGTAGCCGCACGAATTGCCCGCTCCAGGGCTGGAGTCACCGACGCTTCTGACGTGAACTCTCCAGCACTGATATTGATTACGTGTGCTCGATGCGCGACCGCGGTCATTATGGCTGCTGCCAAGTGTTCCTGCGAGGTCGTCGGCTCATGCGTGCTGCCATCGTCGGTGAAAACTGGGATCACGAGGCCGCGGCATTGTGGCGCGAGACCACGTACAGGCCCATCATGTTGGCCGAAGATGACACTGGCCACATGCGTGCCATGCCTTGATGCAGGGCCGTCGGTAGGAATCACGTCCGACAACTGCGTGATGTCCGCGCCCCGCAGGCTATTGTGCGTCAGATCTACAGGGCCATCGATGAGCGCCACAACAACCCGTGGGTCCCCAAGCGTTTCAGCCCAAATTGGCTCAAGGGCCTCTTGCAGCCGGAGAATTTCTTGCCGCCGGCCTGCGGCCCGTGACTCAAGGACGGCCGACTCGCTCACCGCAGGTCTCCGTACCCGGGAGGAGCGGCGGACTGGGGTCGATATTCGCGTGAGCAGCAGTAGGGTCGCTCCACCGGCGGCGGCCAGCGCCGGGCGAGGGCCGGCAGCGTGACCTTCTGGTGGGTCACGGGCACCGGGGATGCGGCCGTGAGGATCTCAATCGCCAGCTCGTTCAAGACGAACTGGATGGGACAGGCGAAGCCGAACCGGCCGTCCTTGTTGTCGGCGAAGTTGAGACCCACGACCTTCCGGTCCTCGTCCACGACGACGGAGCCAGAGTCCCCGTCGAGGATGTAGCACTTCGACGGTGTCCGCACTAAGACGGTGGGGAAGTCCGTGGCCACTCGGTTGACGCTGCCGTTGTGGTTCTTCATCTCGGTCGGGTCGGCGATCCAGCCGACCACGGTGCCGAATGTGCAACGGGTGGTCCTGCCGCGCTTCTGGACGGGGATGTGGTCGGACCCGACCTGCTCGGGTGTGATCGGCCGGGTGCCCGCCACCGCACCGATCTCCTTGATCTGCGTCGCGGGCGTGATGCCCGCGTCCACGGTGGCGATGGCGGCGTCCACGTGCGGCGTCTTCTTGAAGCGCAGTACCTTTCCCACCGGGTCCGAGCAGCGGGCGGAGCAGACCGAGCACATGATGGGCTGGCCGACCGTGTCGCCGACGTGGTCGTCCTCGTCGGCGAGCACGTGGGCGTTGGAGGACATCACGACCTGGTTGGTGTCCGTCGTCCTGGCCAGGCAGCCCAGCGTCCCGGTGGCGATGTCGGTCCACCCGTGCCGCGGTTCGACTTGGATGCCGCCCTCTAGGGGCCGGGACTTGGCGGTGTCCTCCTCGCGACAGTCCTTGGTGTCCGGCTCCGCGACGACGTACAGGTCCCCGACCTCGATGACGTCGGTGGGCACCCCCGCCATCTCGGCCGGGATGACCTCCTCGGGGTTGCGCTCCGACAGGGGCCGTTTGGTGGCGACGAGGATCTGGAGCGAGACCTGCGGGGTCGGCTCACCCGCCACCAGCTTTGCGCCGAGTCCCACCGTCCGCACACCCGGGATCCGCCTGAGTTCGCGACGCGCGTCCTGAGTACGGGCGACGAGTTCGTCCGGCTCACTCACCGTGGTTTCCCCGCACGAGCCGTCCGCCCGGCGCCGATGAGCGGTACGGGCGCCGCAGTGCGCGACGGGAACTGCAGATCGCCGATGTCCGCTCCGGTCATGTGCGTGGCAACCCTTCTCACCCCTGGTCGGAGCCGGGTGCAGGTGTGCCGGACCAGGACCGTTCCACGCGCGGGAGGGGCTCTCCCTTTTTCGCGTCGGCGGGTCTCGAGAGCAGCAATGTGTGCTCCGGCAACGTGCGAGACGGAGCGTAGGGAGCTGCCGTCACCACGACGTCACGGCTGCGTCACGGCGCAGCACCGATCGTCGCGGGCGGGGGAGCCGCGCCGGCAGCACGGGAATCGGTTGATCAGACGGACACCGGCCGCCCGGGACGGCACACCAGATCAGCGAGCCGTGGGTGCCCGGTCCGGGCTGCGCCACTCACGCGCTTGGCTGTTGCTGCGCTGCATCCCGGTCCCGCTGCGCCGCCTCGCGTCCTCGGTATGCAAGCAGCGCACGTGTCGATGACGCGACCAACTTACGACCAACAAACCACCCTCGACGCCCGCCGATGACCAATGCCGGCCGATGACGCGAACGTCGCCGACCTGCACGTTCGATACTGACCAACGGTCGTCGACGACACCAAGATCAACTCGCAGGGTTATTGGTTCGAGTCCAATCGGGGGAGCAAAGCTCCAGCTCAACGGCCCGTGGTGATCTGGGGAGATCCGCGGCGCCCCACTAAGCCCCAATCTTTCCCGTCTGCGCCGTGTCGTCGCGGTCCGGATGCCCGTGGGGAGCCCTGGCCGTGCCGGCGTGCCACAGCCCCCTCGTGGCGTTGTGCCTGGGGCAGTCGCCCAACGGTAGGCGCGGCACGCTGGGTCGGCTTCATCACAGTGACGGCGGATTCGCGCAGTTCACGGTCGCTCCCGCTCGCGAGGCGTATGCCGTGCGGAGCGACTGGAGCGACGAGGAACTCGCGGCTGTGCCCTGCGCCTACTCCACGGCGGAGAACATGCTGCACCGGGCCGCGGTGGAGGCGGAACGGGTGCTCGTGACCGGCGCCTCCCAGGGGCGTGGGACTCGCCGCGGAGCAGCTCGCCAAGCGCCGGGGCGCGACGGTCACCGCGGTGTGTTCGGCCGCGAAGGCCGCCGACGTGCTGGCTCAGGGTGCCGATCGGATCGTCGATCGCGGCGAGGACCTGGTCCGCACCCTCGGCAGGGCGAGCGTCGACGTGGTGATGGATCTCGTCGGCGGGGCCCAGTTCCCGCAGTGGCTCGACCTCCTGCGGCCCGGCGGTCGCTACGCCATCGCGGGGGCCATCGGGGGGCCGATCGCGGAGATCGACCTGCGCACGCTGTACCTCAAGGACCTCTCGCTGCTCGGCTGCACGTTCCAGGAGGACGAGGTCTTCGGGAACCCGATCGAGTACGTCGAACGCGCCGAGGTCCGACCGGTCGTCTCGCGCACGTACCCCCTGGCGGAGATCGCCCTCGCGCAGGAGGCGTTCCTGACGAAGGGGCACATCGGAAAGCTGGTGCTCGTCCCACCCGGCCTCGCTGCTTGAGGGAACACCCTGTGACAGCCGCTGCGGGGCAGGTGGTCGGCGAGGCGAGCTGCTCGCGCAGTGCGGCGCCCCGGCTGGTGGAGGCCTCGCCAACATCCGCAGCCGGTCGAGCAGCGCCCGCGCTCGCCGGCATCGAGATCAGCCACTGGCTGAGCCGGCGTCGCGATGCGTCCCGGGTGACGAGTGCGGCCCCGCGCCTGGGACTGCACAGCCAGAGTGCTTCACGGCCGTCGTCGAGGGACCAGCAATGCCACCCCCGAGTCCAGCATCTCCGCACATTCGGTACCCGTTCCCGCCCACCGACGCCGTGGCGGCTGCTTCCCACCGGCGATGTCGGCCCCGCTCCTCGTGGCGGAGGACCGCACGCGGTCGACCCCCCGGCTCGTCCTGCTCCCCAGGGCGCTCCGGTCAGGAACGGGCCACCGCCGCCTGCGTCCACTAGCCGCCTGGCTAGTCCCGGTTCGCCGTTCGAACGAGGGAATGCTGCCCGCGCGGCTCCACCGGTTCCGGCTTCAGTGCACCTGGGCGATCGCCGCGACGGCAGTCGGCCAGCGGCGCGCGGCACGCCAGGACCTCGGCGACCGAACCTCTACGAGGGAGTTGAGCGATCATTTCTCTTCGGGATCACGACCTCGACAAGCGCACCTTCGTCGTGCCGGGCCTGACGGAGCCGGCGCAGATCATCGTCGACAGGTGGGGCGTTCCCCACGTGTACGCGGCCACGACCTACGACGCGTTCAGGGCGCAGGGCTTCAACGCAGCGCGTGATCGGCTCTGGCAGATCGACTTCTGGCGGCGTCGGGGCCTGGGGCGGTTGTCGGAGGTGTTCGGCGCGGAGCACGTCGAGCGCGACCGGGCCGCGCGCCTGTTCCTGTTCCGCGGGGACGCCCACGCCGACTGGTTGTCCTACGGGTCGGACACCAAGCGCGCCAGCACCGCTTTCGTGGAGGGCATCAACGCCTTCGTCCAGCTCACGCGCGAGGACCCGGAGCTGTTGCCCGTCGAGTTCCGGGAGCTCGGCTACACCCCGTCGTTCTGGGACCCCGCGGACGTCACCCGGATCCGCAGCCACGGGTTGTTCTACAACCTCCGCGAGGAGGTGGCGCGGGCTCTGACGATCCGCGATCACGGGGTCGCCGTCGAGGAGCTGCGGCGACGGCGGGAGCCGCACCGGGAGCTCGTCGTCCCGGAGGGGCTCGACCTGGCCAGGATCCCTGACGACGTCCTGGCGGTGTACGACCTGGCCACCACGCCACCGGTGTTCACCGCGCGCCAGCCCGGCGAGGCGCAGGGCTCCGTCCTGCCCGAGGGCAGCAACAACTGGGTCCTCTCCGGTGACCGGACCGCCACCGGGCGCCCGCTGCTCGCCAACGACCCGCACCGGGCTGCGGCCGCGCTCCCCGGCCTGCGCTACCTGGCTCACCTGAGCGCTCCCGGCTTCGACGTCATCGGCGGTGGTGAACCGGGTCTGCCGGGCATCAGCATCGGCCACAACGGCCAGATCGCCTTCGGGTTGACGATCTTCGCGATCGACCAGGAGGACCTGTACGTCTACGACCTCAACCCCGACGACCCGCTGGAGTACCGGTACCAGGGCCGGTGGGAACCGATGCGGGTCGAGCGGGACACGATCGAGGTGGCCGGCGGCGGGCAGGTCGAGGTGGAGCTCGCCTTCACCCGGCACGGCCCCGTCATCCGCAGCGACCCCTCCACGAACACCGCGTTCGCCGTGCGGGCCGCCTGGCTCGAGCCCGGCATGGCCCCCTACCTCGGCAGCATGGACTACATGCGGGCGCGCAACTGGGACGAGTTCCTGGGCGCGATGAACCGGTGGGGCGCGCCCCCGGAGAACCAGGTCTACGCCGACACCCGCGGCAACATCGGCTGGAAGACCGGCGGCCTCACCCCCATCCGGCCCAACTGGGACGGCACGCTCCCGGTGCCCGGCGACGGCAGGTACGAGTGGGCCGGCTTCTACGACATGGACGAACTGCCCGGTGCGCTCAACCCCGAGCAGGGGTGGCTGGCCACGGCGAACGAGATGAACCTGCCGGAGGACTTCCCCCCGGATCGGCACATCACCTACGACTGGTACGCCCCGTACCGCCGGCACCGCATCGACGACGTCCTCGGCGGCCTGACCGCGGCCACCGTCCAGGACATGGTGGACCTGCAGGGGGACTACGTCAGCATCCCGGCGCAGCGGATCCTGGCCGCCGTCCGCGGGCTGGACCTCCCGGACCGCGACCAGATCGACGGGCTCGACCTCCTCCTCGACTGGGACGGTGACCTGCGCCCCGACTCACCTGCCGCAGCCCTGTTCGAGGTCTGGTACCGACGGCACCTGCGGCCGGCCCTGCTCGCCCGGGCAGTCGCCGAGGTCACCGCCCGCGACGACAACGCCGACGTCCTCGCCGCCATCGCCAACAAGGAGGACCTGCTCGCCGACGCCCGGATCGACATCGAGCTCCTGGAGTCCCCGGGGCACCGGCTCGGGCCCGACCCGGCCGGCTTCCTGGCCGCCGCCGTGCCGCAGACGTTGGCGACGGCGCTCGCCGACCTCGGGGAGCTGCTCGGACCGGACCGCAGCGAGTGGGCCTGGGGCCGGCTGCACGTCGCCCGGGCCACCCACCCGCTCCGGGCCCTGCTGACCGGTGTCCCGGAGGACAGGCTGTCGGTGGGACCCCTCCCGCGCGGGGGGAGCGGCGACACGGTGGGCAACACCGCCTACGGGCCGAACTTCGTCCAGACCGCCGGATCGACGTTCCGCATCGCCATCGACGTGGGGGAGTGGGACTCCTCGACGGCCATGAACGCGCCCGGACAGTCCGGGAACCACGACAGCCCGCACTACACCGACCTGTTCGAGCCGTGGGTGCGCAACGACGCCTTCCCGCTCCTGTACAGCCGCGACCGCATCGAGGAAGCAGCCGAGCAGGTCATCGACCTCCTGCCGTCGGACGACTGACGGCACCGGATCCCCTCCACAACAGAGAGAAGGTCACGCACGTGGGACACCTGCAGCTGCCCGAGGGCAAGAGGATCGCCGTCAACCTGGGCACGGACTTCGACGCCCAGGCGCTCTGGCTGGGGGCGTTCAACCGGCCGAGCCCGGCCTTCATGTCACGCGGCGAGTTCGGTGCCGAGGTCGGAGTGCCGCGGCTGCTCGAGCTGTACAAGCGCTACGACATCAAGTCGACCTGGTTCACCCCCGGCCACTCCGTGGACACGTTCCCCCAGTGGTGCCGGAAGATCCTCGAGGACGGGCACGAGTTCGGTCACCACGGCTACTACCACGAGATCCCGCCGGGCATCAGCCGTGACACCGAGCGGCGCTTGGTCGACCTCGCCTTCGACAGCTTCAAGAACCAGCTGGGCATCCGCCCCACCGGCTACCGCTCGCCCTACTGGGACTACAGCGACAACACCCTCGACATCATCGAGGAGTCCGGCTTCACCTACGACACGAGCCTCATGGCCCGCGACCTCGTGCCGTACCACCCCCAGCGGTGGCAGGTGAACTGGGAGAAGGGCAACGTCGCCGGCCGGGCGAGCGAGGTGCTGGAGATCCCGGTGAACTGGTATCTCGACGACTTCCCGCCGCTGGCCTACACCGGCACGTCGACGGGCATGCAGGACACCGACACGATCTTCCGGCGTTGGCGGGACATCTTCGACTACGCCTACCAGAACGTCGAGAACGCCGTGTACGCGACGTGCGTGCACCCCCAGATCATCGGGCAGGCGCACCACATCATGTGGTACGAGCGGCTCATCCAGCACCTCGCGGAGAAGGACGGCGTCTGGTTCGCCACGATGGACGAGATCGCCCGGTGCTGGGTGCCCGACGACGAGGACCGCCGCAAGATGGCGCTGCCCGACGTCCGCGGAGTGGAGCCGGCGCCCGCCGACTCCAGCTTCGCGCGGCAGTAGCGTGACGCTCCCCCCGAGCCGCCCCTAGGCTCGGGGGGAGCCGATCGCCCCGGCCACAGGAGGGCCGTCCCCTGGCACACCCGACACCCGTGCCGCTGGAGCCCGGTCGCTCCCCGGCCGAGCGCGGCAGGCCCCCGGCGTGATCCCGGAGGCAGCGCAGGTCTACTGGGCCGACGGAGGTGGTTCCCGGGCGGTGTTCGACTCGCTCCGGGAGATCCTCGTCGAGTTGCGCGAGGCGGTCCTCAGCGAGCGGGCCATCGCCCTCTACCAGCCGACCGGCACCGGGGGGAGTGACTTCTTCGTCCTCTCCGACAGTTGCTCCACAGGTCTCGAGCCGGCGATCGCGAACGAGCCGCTGCGCCTGAACCAGTCGCTGGACACGCTGGCGCCGGTGAGCGTGTCCGGAGTGGCGGCCCGGTCCAGGCTGCGCCCCTTCGGCCTCCACCTGGCGTCGGCCCTGGCCATGCCGTGGCGCGACCCCTTCGGTCGCGGAGTGGTCCTCGTCGGCATCGAGGTCGACGGTGGAGAGTGTCAGTCACTCCAGCGGCTCAGGGGGGTCGCCGACCTGCCCCGGCTCACGCGAACGCTGGGGGAGTCGCGCCTGAGCGGCACCCTGCACATCCAGCGTCAGCTCAGCTCTGCCCTCCGGTCGGTGCTGGCTGCCGACACCAGCGGTGCGGGGCCCATGGGGCGACTGCGCTCCCTGGTCGACACCGCACGGGTGCTCCTCCGCTCGGACGCCGCCTACCTGGCGCTGCCCGAGCAGGAGCCGAGCGGCACGCACTACTACTTCGCGTCGTTCTCCAAGGTCTACACCCCGGACTTCCGACACCTGCGGATGGAGTTCGGCCAGGGCCTGGGGGGTCTGGCCCGCAGGACGGGCAGGGTCGTCACCTCCATCGACTACGCACGTGACGAGCGACTGCTCGAGGCGCCAGTGAGCGAGACCCTCGACGAGGGGATCCTCTCCGCCGTCGCGGCCCCGTTGACCCGGAGCGGGAGCGAGGTCCACGGCGTCCTGTACGTGGGCAACCGGACCCCACGGCCGTACAGCGAGACCGACGAGCGTCTGCTCAGCGAGTACGCCGAGTACGTGTCCTTGCTCATGAACACCTCGGAGTTCAAGGAGTCCGCGCAGAGCGCTCGACTGGGCCGACTACGCGAGGACTTCGCGCACGCCATCCACGACTCGGTGGTGCGTCGTCTGGTCGAGATCGGGTTCACCGCCGAGCAGGCCGCGGCATCCGCCGAGGACGGGGCGGCCGCGGCGTCGGTCGAGGCCATCCGCCAGTCGGCTGCCGACGCACTGCAGACCCTGCGCGCCGAACTGAGCGAGCTGGTGCCGCGGGGCCCTGCGCAGATGAGCGTCAGTCAGGTCCTCGACAGCATCACCTCCGTCAGGGCTCGGCCGGGCGTCTCGCGGACCGTCCTCGTCATCGGCCCGATGACGGAGGCCCCACTGCCGTCCCACGTGGCCGAGGCAGTCGTCCAGGTCGGCGCCGAGGCCCTGACGAACTCGCTCAAGCACTCCGCTTGCACCATGCAGACCATCAGCATCGACAGCTCGGCGACCGGCGTGACGCTGCGCGTCACGGACGACGGCCGGGGGTCTCCCATCGTGAACCTGGACCCGGCCCAGCTGTCCAGCATGGGGCACCTCGGGGTGACGTCCATGCGCCGGCGCGCGGCCAGGATCGGAGCGTCCCTGACGATCGACTCGAGCGCCGACGAGGGCACCAGGGTCTGCCTCGACGTGCCCCGCACGTGGTGACGCGGTGGACGACGTGGTGCGCTTCTGCGCGATCGACGACCACGACATCATCCTGTTCGCGGTCGAGGCCATGGCGGCCAAGGAACCGGACCTCGAGTACTGCGGTGGAGCGACCGACGCCCGTCGTGCCCTGGCCCTGATCCAGGAGACGGAGCCCGACCTCGTCCTGCTCGACCTCCGACTCGGGACCCGGAACAGCTTCCCCTTGTGTGAGGAGCTGTCCGAACGGGTGCCCGGGACGGCCGTCCTCATGTTCACGGCCTTCGCCAACGAGGACCTGCTGCAGGGCGCCATCCACGCGGGCGCGGTGGGCTACCTGCTCAAGGACACGTCCACGAGCGCCCTCCCGCACGCGCTCCGGACGGCGAAGGCGGAAGGGGCCTACTTCGATCCGCGCGTGGTCAACGCCTCCCTCATCGGGTCGAGGCGAGGCAAGGACCATTCCCCGCTCACTGATCGTGAACTCGCCATCCTGCGACTCGTCGCAGACGGGGCGGACAACCACCAGATCGCCGAGGCACTGCAGTTCAGCGTGCACACGATCAAGCTGAACATCGCCCAGATGTTGAAGCGCTTCGGCGTGAGACGGCGAGCCGAGCTGGTCAAGGTCCTCATGGAGCGGCAGTTGCTGACCTGAGGGACAGCACCACAGGCGCGGCTGCCGCACTGGCCGGACGAGCTCGTCGAGCAGGGCGGAGCGGCATCCGTCCCGGCCGACAGCAGGATGCAGCCCGATCACCACGGAACCGCCGCGGTTGCCGGCTGCTGGTCGCGACGTCCGTACGGGGAAGAGGAGGAGCAGGATCCACCCGGCATCCGCCCCCGCCGGGACGGCTCACGGACACGGGTTCTCGTCGCGCTCGCCCGACCCGTCTGAACCGGATCTGTAGCGGAGCACGACCCCGTGAGTCACCTCAGACGCCGGAGCCGACTCGCCGGCGGGCCGACGGCGGCGTCAGCGCGGATCCGAGGAGCCGTTCCCCACCACCGTGTCTCGCCACGATTCCTCCTCGCGCTCCGTTGTCCGCCTTGGTTCGCTGCGGTCCCGTGTCCCCTCCGCCTGCGAAGACGCCCCTCCTTCCGCCGCGGCGGACACGTCTCGCACGTCTCGGCGTCTTGACGGCTTCGCCCCGTCCGCAGAAGCAGGGGTGGCTCACGTGTCGAGGGCCTCGAGGACGGCGGCGGCGAAGGCGTCGCGCAGGTCGGCCTGGGTGTTGGAGGGCTCGCGCCAGCCACCCAGGGGAGCGGGCAGACCGGCCGGGCGCCGCGGTCATCTTCGGCCGTATCCAGGCGGTCGGCGCGACCATGTCCGACCACCCGATCCGGGAGATCGACGCGGCGGCTCCGCCGGGATGGGGTCCACGAGTTCGAGACCAGCGTGCCCTGGTGTTCGCCGTCGGCGACGTCCGGCACGGGTCGGTGGAGCGGGTGGTCTCCGCGGTCGGGGCGGGGAGGTCGTCATCCGCAGGGTGCACGACCACCTCAGCCGTGTTCGAGGTCCCCACCCGGGACGGGTCTGCCGCCGACGGCTCGGAGGCCCGGTGTGCCGCTGAGCTCGTCCCCGACCACCTCGCTGTGGCCGCCGACCGGTGGGTGTGGACCCTGGCCGGGCTGACGACCCGGACGGACACCGGGGACACGCGGTGCCGCAGCCGACCGTGGGCGGCCGTCGGCACGCCCCCGCTCGCCCTCACGGCGCCGGCCCCGGCGGCGCGCCGGCCTGCGGCCGATCGTGCGGCATCCGAGGAGGCGCGCGCTAACCTCGCATCAGAACCGGGTCCGGGAACCGGAGGTCCGGGATGCGCTTCGTGTTCAGTCCTCCCGCCGAGGCGGCGGCCGATCTGCTCACCCTGCCCTGGGACGTCCCGCTCGCGCAGTGGACCGACGACCGGCTCGTCGAGATCCCGCAGCACGGGCGCTCCCGTCACGTCGTCCGGTTCGTGGCGGAGGCCGGACGCGTGTTCGCGCTCAAGGAGCTGCCCGAGCGACCCGCTCGCCGCGAGTACGAGGTGCTGCGCCGACTGCACGAGCTCGGCATCCCGGCGGTCGAGGTCGTCGGCGCCGTCGTCGACCGGCCCGGCGACCAGCAGGCGGTGCTCGTCACCCGCTTCCTGGACTACTCGTCGTCGTTCCTCGCGCTGTTCGCCAACCCGCGGGGCGCGCACCTGATCGACCGGGTGATGAACGCGCAGGTGGAGCTGCTGGTCCGCCTGCACCTGGCCGGGATCGTGTGGGGCGACTGCTCCCTGGCCAACACCCTGTTCCGCTTCGACGCCGGGACGCTGGCCGCCTACCTCGTGGACGCCGAGACGGGGGAGGTGCACGAGCGGCTCACCCAGAGCCAGCGGGACCACGACACGGACGTCGCCTACGCCCGGGTCGTCAGCGAACTGACGGCCCTGCGGGAGAGCGGCTCCCTGGCCGAGGACGTCGACCCGGCACTGGCGGCGGCCGACCTGGTGGCGCGGTACGAGCAGCTGTGGGCCCAGCTGACCAGCGAGGAGGTGGTGTCGCGCGAGGAGCAGCAGCTCCGCGTCGCCGGGCGGATCCGCAGGCTCCAGGACCTGGGGTTCGACGTCGGCGAGGTGGAGCTCGTCGAGGACCCGGCCGGCGGGAGCCGGCTGCGCCTCACCACCCGCGTCGCGGAGCCCGGCGACTGCCGGCGGGCGCTGTTCAGCCGGACGGGGCTGGACGTCCAGGAGAAGCAGGCCCGCCGCCTCCTCGCCGACATCGTGAGCTACCGGGCCGCGCTCGAACAGGTGGCGGGAGGCCCGGTCTCCGAGACCGCGGCCGCCATCCGCTGGCTGAACGAGAGCTACCAGCCGACGATCGCCGCCGTCCCCGCGCACCTGCGCAGCCGGCTGGACGCCGCCGAGATCTTCCACGAGGTCCTCGAGCACCGGTGGTTCCTGTCCGAGGCGGCCGGCCGGGACGTCGGGATGCAGGCCGCGGTGCGGGACTACGTCGACCGGGTGCTGCCGGCGGTGTCCGGCGACCTGGTGACGCCGCCACCTTCCCAGCGCCGACCAGGAGCTCGAGCCCCGCTCAGCGACTCCTCGTAGGGCCGGTTCCACCGTCCTCCGGACCCCCCTCGGCACCCTGGCCCCCGGCTCCGCGTCGGCCCACCCCCGCAGTGCGAGGGGCCCAGCTCCTCAGCCCGTCCGACCCGGTCACCTGACGCGCCATCTCCTGGTGCACCCCGTGACTGCAGCGACAGGGCCGAGCGTGTCGGGTCACCCCTCGCCGGTGGAGCACGCGCTCGGCCGGGCGGCCCCGACCCCCGCAGGCCTACGCTCGGATTACAGAACAGCAGCGGCCGCAAGGAGCAGGGTCCCTGTGCCCTGCCCGACCGCCGGAGCCTGGAGCGGACACGTGCCGATCGGTCCGGGGCCTCGCTCCTCCCCGAGCAGAGGGTGGCCGATGGACCAGGTGATGTGGACTCAGCGACCGCTCCCGACCGTGCCCGACGTCGCCCGTGCGGTCTGGCGACGGGAGCTGTGCACGCCCGTCGACCTCACGGTGAGCCGGAACCAGCTCCAGGCGACGGTGCGCACGGCGGGGCTGCGAGACCGCGCGCCGGTGGACGTCGACGAGCTGCTCCTGGTCTACGAGGAGCTGGCCTCCAACGGCATGCGCCACGGCCGGTCGCCGGTCGCCGTCTGCGTCGTGGCCGCCAGCGGCGGTTGGCTCGTCGACGTCACCGATGCCGCGGTCGAGAGTCCTCCGGTGCCGGCCGTCGACCGTGACCCGGTCGACGGGGGTCTGGGCCTGCACCTCGTGGCCCGGCTGTGCCGCACGCACGGCTGGACGGTCGACGACGGTCGCAAGCACGTGTGGGCGTGCGTCACCGCCGCGTGAGCCCGATCCGGGATGGCGCCCGGCCGGCGGAGTGGTCGGCCGACCCCGTGTGCTCACGGGGACCGGCACCGCCGTGGACGGGGACCAGCACGGCACCCCACCGGCAGACGGGGAGGGCCCGTGGCCACGGGTGAGCGCGACCACGGGCCCCTGACTTGCAGGCGGACCGTCAGATCAGCCGGGGGTCGCCCACCTCGGCGGCCGACGCCGGCAGCCCGTTGGCCTCGAGGATCTCGACCAGCGAGCCGTCCGCGCGCATCTGCGTGACGTGCTCGTCGATCGCCGTGGCCAGGGCGTCGTTGCTCGGGTCGAGCAGCAGGCTCGTCTGCGAGGGCTCCTCGGTCGCGGGGACCCGCGGGTCGGTCTCGAGGACCTCGATCCGGAAGTCGGTGCCCTCGGTGGACTGCGCCGCGGCGCCGTAGCCGTCCAGGCCGATGTCCAGGCGCCCGGCGGTCAGGTCCTGGGCGAGGCTGAGCGAGTCGGGGTAGGTCCGCAGGCTGTCGCCGAGCAGCTCGCGCAGCGCGTCGACCCAGAGGTAGCCCTCCACGGTGCCCACCTGCTTGCCGATGAGGTCGTCGACGGTCGAGACGCCGTCGGCCGACATCACGGTGAGCTCGTCGAGGTACACGGGGGCGCTCAGGGTGACCACGTCGCCGCGCGCGGCGGTCCGGTAGAAGCCGCCGACCGCGACGTCGACCCGGCCGGTCTCCACGGCAGGGACCGCGGTGGCGTAGGTGTAGGCCTCGTACTCGATCGTCAGGCACTCGTCGGCGGCGATCTCCTTGAGGATGTCGCTGTCGATGCCCTCGGCCTGGCCGCCCTCCTCGAAGGAGTAGGGCGGGGTGTTGGTCAGGGCGACGGTGAGCACGCCCTCCTCGACCGTCTCGAACTGGTGGGCGGGCTCGCAGTCGGCCGCCACCTCGCCGGCCGGGTCCGATCCGCAGCCCACGAGGGCCACGGCGGAACCGAGGGCGAGGACGGCGGCGCTCAGGCGGTGCGTCTTCACGGTGATCTCCTCAGGACGAACGGGCCCGACGGCGGGATCGCCGTCGCGCTGCGGTGCGGTGGGTGGAGCGGGTGGTGCCGTCAGAGGTGGCGGGACAGCCGCCGTTCTGTGCCGTTGGTCAGCCAGCCGGCGGGGATCGTCACGGCCAGGTAGAGCAGCCCGGCCAGCACGAGGACGTCGAGGTAGCGGAAGGTCGCCGCGCCGATGGAGTAGGCCTGGCTGAGCAGCTCGACGACCGAGATCGTGAAGGTCAGCGACGTGGCCTGGAAGATCAGGATCGCGAAGCCCATGAGCGACGGCAGGGCGATCCGGACCCCCTGCGGGACGATGACGTAGCGGAGCGTGTCCCGGCGCGACATGCCCAGGGCACCGGCCGCCTCGGTCTCCCCGGCCGGCACGGCCTGCAGGCCGCCGCGGAGGATCTCGCTGGTGTAGCCGGCCGTGGTGAGCGACAGCGCCGCGATGGCGGAGACGAAGGCGGTCAGGGACAGCCCGGCCGAGGGCAGCCCGTAGTAGACGAACTGCAGCATGACCAGCGCCGGCGTGCCGCGGCCGATCTCCACCAGGCCGATGGCCGTCCACCGCACCGCCCGGTTGCGCGCCGAGCTGAGCAGGGCGAGCGCCAGGCCGAGCGGCACCCCGATCAGCAGGCTCACCACGGTGAGCTGCAGGCTGGTGAGCAGGCCCTCCAGCAGCCGGGGCAGCCAGTCGCCCCACGAGGTCAGCAGGCCGGTCATCGCGCCACCCGCGCCCGGAGTCGTGCGTCGAGGCCGCGGGACAGCCAGGCCAGCGGCGCGCTGAGCAGGATGTAGACCGCCGCGGCGACGAAGAACGGGGTGAGTCCCGCCCCCATCGACCGGGCGCTCTGCGTGGCCCGGAAAAGGATCTCGGTGACGCCGATCGCCGAGACGATCGTGGAGTCCTTGAGCAGGCTGATCGCGTAGGTGGTCGCGGCGGGCAGCGAGACCCGGAACGCCTGCGGCGCCACGATGCGGACCAGCGTGTCGCTGCCGCCCATCCCCAGCGCCGAGGCGGCCTCCCACTGCCCGCGGTGCACGGCGGACAGCCCACCGCGGTAGATCTCGGCCAGGTAGCCGGCGGAGATGATCCCGAGCCCGATCACCCCGGCCTCGATCGGCTCGAGCCGGATCAGGTCCCTGCCCAGGCCGAAGAAGATGAGGAACAGCCAGACCACCGGCGGGATCCCGCGGACGACGTCGATGACGACGCGGCCCAGCCAGCGGACCGGCGTCACCCGCGACCGCCGGGCCGCCGCCAGGGGCACCGCCAGCACGGCGCCCAGCGCGAACGCCAGGACCGTGACCAGCAGGGTGACCGGCACCCCGAGCAGCACAGCCTCGAGGACGTCCATCAGCGGTCGACCACCGCGCTGAGGAAGCGCCGGGCACGGTCGGTGGCCGGCGTGCGCAGCACCTGCTCGGGGCTGCCCTCCTCGAGGATCGCGCCGTCGGCCATGACCACGACGCGGTCGGCGACGTCGGCCGCGAAGTGGATCTCGTGGGTGACGACGACCATGGTCATGCCGTCGGCGGCCAGCTCGCGCATGACGGCGAGGACCTCCAGGCCCAGCTCCGGGTCCAGCGCGGACGTCGGCTCGTCGAAGAGCATGACCTCCGGGTCGAGGGCCAGGGCGCGGGCGATCGCGACCCGCTGCTGCTGACCGCCGGAGCAGCGGGAGGGGTAGGTGTCGGCCTTGGCGCCGAGGCCCACCCGCTCGAGCAGCTGCCGGGAGCGCTCGTCGGCCTCGGCGCGGCTGCGGCCGAGCACCCGCTCCTGCGGGAGGGAGACGTTGCGCAGCACGGTCATGTGCGGGAACAGGTTGAACGACTGGAAGACCATGCCGACGTTGCGGCGCAGGGCGGCGAGGTCGCGGTGGGAGACGCCGGCGCCGGGCTCGACCGCCCGGCCGACCACCTCGACGCGGCCGGAGTCGGCCCGCTCGAGCAGGTTGATGCAGCGCAGCAGCGTGCTCTTGCCCGACCCGCTGGGGCCGATGATCGCCACGACCTCGCCGCGGGCGACCGACAGCGAGACGTCCTTGACGACCACGAGGTCGCCGAACTGCTTGTGGATCCGGTCGAGGACGACGACGGGTTCCTGCGCCACGGCGCTCACGCGGCCACCTCCACAGCGGCGAGGACGGCGTCGCGGACGGTGTCCACGTCGTCGTCGGTCATCGGGGTCGAGAGGGCGAGCAGGCCGTTGGTGCCGGCCAGCACCCCCCGCTCGTAGAGGCGCCACCAGGTGGCGCCCGGGTCGGGCAGCAGGAGCCGGACCAGCGAGCCCGAGCCGCTGACCGCGACACCGCGGGCGGCGAGCTCCTCCCGCAGCCGGTCGCCGCGGGCGTTGAGGGCGGCCACCTCGTCGGCGCCGAAGAGCCGCAGGGCCGCCGTGCCGGTGCGCATGGTCACCGGGTTGGCGCTGAAGGTGCCGCCCCAGCTGACCGCGCCGTCGGCGAGCGGGCTGAAGGCGTCGAGGACCTCGCGGCGCCCGCCGACGCCGCCCACCGGGAACCCGCCGCCGACGACCTTGCCGACGGTGACCAGGTCGGGTTCGACGCCGTAGCGGCTGTGCAGGCCACCGACCTCCAGCCGCAGGGTGATGACCTCGTCGACGACCAGCAGCGCGCCGGCCCCGCGGGTCAGCGCGGCCACCAGCTCGACGAACGACGGGTCCGCCGGCCGCAGCCCGGCCCGGTTGGGCATGAGGTCGACGAGGACGGCGGCCACCTCGCCGCCCCGGGCCCGCATCAGGTCGGCGAAGGCCCCCGCGTCGCCCTGCGGGAGGGTCACCACGGCCTCGGCCACGCTGCCGGGGACGCCCGGGGCGGTGGGGTCGACGACGGCGTCGTAGGTGCCGTGGTAGCTGCCGGCGAAGCGGACCACCAGGTCGCGGCCGGTGGCCGCGCGGGCGCCGCGCAGGGCCATCATCACGGCCTCGGTGCCGGAGTTGCAGAACCGCCAGCTCGGCAGGCCCACCCGCTCCCGCAGCAGCTCGGCGCAGACCACCTCGGACTCCGTCGGCAACCCGAAGGCGGACCCGGCGGCCACTGCCTCGGTGGCCACCGCGACCAGCTCGGGGTGGGCGTGGCCGTGGATCAGCGCCGTGTAGTTGTTGTTGCAGTCGACGACCTGGTGCCCGGTGGCGTCGGTGACGACGCAGCCGCTGCCGGACACCGCGTACGGCGGGTGCGGCGGCACGAAGAGCGTGCTGCGGGTGTTGCCGCCCGGCATGACGCGGCGGGCGCGGTCCCGGAGCTCGGCGACCGTCACGGTGCCTCCTCGGTCGGTGGGGTCGGGTCGGTCAGCCGGCGACGGTGCGCGACTGCTCGCGCATGAAGCCGGGCAGGTACCAGGGGCCCAGGCCGCCCTTGCCGGACGAGCCGCTGGCCTTCCAGCCGCAGAAGGACTGGATGCCGGGCCAGGCGCCGGTGGTCGCGCCCGCACGCCGGTTGACGTAGACGACGCCGGCCTCGATCTCGTCGAGGAAGCGGTCGACCTCGTCCTGGTCGCCGGTGAAGACGCCGGCCGACAGGCCGTAGTCGACGGCGTTGGCCTCCGCGATCGCCTCGTCGAACCCGTCCACCGCGGTGACGGTGACGAACGGCGCGAACAGCTCCTCGCGGGTCAGCGGGTGGCCCAGCGGCAGGTCGGCGACGACGACCGGGCGGTAGAAGTTGCCGCTGCGCTCCTCGGCGCGGCCGCCGGTGACCACCCGGCCGTCGCGCGCCGCCGCGGCGAGGGCGTCGTCGATGCGGCGGCTGACGGCGTCGTCGGCGACCGGGCCCATGCCGGTGCGCGGGTCGGCCGGGTCGCCGACGACGATCGCCTCGGCCGCCGCGGCGAGCTTGGCGACGAGCTCGTCGGCGACGCGGCGGTCGACGACCACGCGGCGGCAGGCGCTGCACTTCTGGCCCGACAGGCCGAACGCGGAGCGGGCGATGCCGTGCGCGGCGTCGTCGAGGTCGGCGGTGGCGGTGACGATCGCGGGGTTGCTGCCGCCCATCTCGGCGAGCACCGGCCGGGCGTACGCGCCCTGACCCAGCTCGCGGACCAGCTGCCAGCCGACGGCGGCCGAGCCGGTGAAGGCGATCCCGTCGACGGCGGCGCCGGCCAGCTCGCGGCCGGTGTCCGCGCCGCCGTGCACGACGTTCAGCACGCCGGCGGGCAGCGCCGCGCCCAGGATCTCCCACGCCAGCGCCGTGGAGCGCGGCGTCTTGTCCGACGGCTTGGCGACGACGGTGTTGCCGGTGACCAGCGCGGCCGCGGCCATGTTGACGGCCAGGGCGACGGGGAAGTTGAAGGGCGCGATGACGGCGAAGACGCCGAAGGGGCGCAGGACGTCGGTGTTGCGCTCGCCCGGTGCCGACCGGAGGGGGGTGACGAAGCCGTCGTTGCGCTCCATCTCGGCGCAGTAGTGCTCGACGAGGTCGACGGCCTCCTGGGCCTCGGCCAGCGCCTCGAGCCGGGTCTTGCCGGTCTCGGCCGAGACGACGCCGGCGATCTCGGCGGCGCGGTCGGCGAACCCGGCCTTCGCCTGCCGCAGCGCCGCGATGCGGTCCGCGGCGGGCGTCGTCCGCCAGCCCCGGGTCGCGGCGCGGGCGGCGGCCACGGCGTCGGCGACCACGGCGCTGTCGGCGGTGCGCGCGGTGGCGACCACGGTCCCGGGCGCGCAGGGGTCCTCGCGGGTGAACGTCGCGCCGCGCTCGTCGGGCCGCCCGGCGATGACGTGGGCGAGCACCTCGCTGCCCTTGCGGGCCTCGGCGAGGGCGGCCTCGAAGCGGGCGTCGAGGTCGGCGTCGCCGAGGTCGGTCGATCCGTAGTCGAGCTTGGTGGTCACCGGGACTCTCCTTGCGTGCGGGGGATCGGACGGGGCGGTCAGGGGGCCTGGGTGGCGGCCGGCGCCGCCGGCGCCAGGCGGGCCGGGTCCCAGCCCGGGTCGGTGGCGGCGAAGGTCGGCTCGGGGACGCCGACGAGCGCCTCGGCGGCGACCCGGCCGATGGCGGGGGCGAGCTGGATGCCGTTGCCGCCGCCGCCGACGGCGCAGACGACGTCGGCGCGGGAGGGGTGGCGCCCGACGATCGGCCGGTGGTCGGGCGTCATCGGGTAGAGACCGGTCCAGCTGCGCCCGATCGCCGCGCCGTCGGTGTCGGCGAGTCGCTCGGTCAGCCGCTCGACGAGCTCCTCCAGGAAGGCGTCGTCGACCCGGCCGAGGGGCACGTCGGGCGAGACGGCGTCGGCGACCGCCTCCTCCACGTGCAGCCCCGCGATGAGCTGGTCGGCGCGCTCGGAGCGGAAGTAGACGCCGGCCCGTCCGGACCCGGGCACGTAGTCCATGACGAAGGGCAGCAGCGGGGTGAGCGGCTCGGCCAGCTCGATGGTCACCGCGCCGTGCAGCTGCGGGACCAGCGGCACCGGCGCCCCGAGCAGGTCGCCGACCGCGCCGGCCCACGGGCCCGCGGCGTTGACCACGACGTCGGCCTCGACCGTCCGGCGGGGGGTCCGCAGCGTCCACCCGCCCGACGACGCCTCGGCGCCGACCAGCCGCTCGTTCGTCAGGACCCGCCCGCCCCGCTCCCGGACGAGCCGGGCGGCCAGCGTGCAGTACTCGTAGCCGTCGATGTGCCCGTCCGAGGGGCCGAAGAGCCCGCCGACGAGGTCGTCGACCACCAGGTGCGGCCACCGCCGGGCGATCTCGGCCGGGGTCAGGACCTCGGCGTCGGGCACGCCGGCGGCGCGCTGCCGCTCGATGCTGCGCCCGTAGGCGTCGAGGTCCGCCGCGCTGCGGGCGGTGCGCAGGTAGCCGCCGCGGACGAAGGTCAGCCCGTGGTCGCGTTCCAGGCGGTCGTAGTGGCGACGGCCGTGCGCCCGGACCGCGATGTCGGCGGCCTCGACGTACTGGGTCTCGACCATGCCGACGGACAGCCCGGACGACCCGTCGCCGGGGTGGCCGGCGTCGAGGACGACCACGTCCCCGACGCCGAGGTCCTGCAGCTCCGTGGCGGTGGACAGCCCGCAGACCCCGGCGCCGATCACCGCGACACGGACATCACTCACGTCGAACTCCTCGGAGTCAGCAGGGCCTCAGCGGGGGAACCTCGTCCAGCGGCCGCGTGGGTGTCCGGGCCTGCTGTCGCTGCGGGTGGACGTCGGACCGGGTCGTCGGCCGGAGGTCCACCTCGGCGTGCGGGTAAACATATAGCCCTGTCGGTTTGAGTCAACGGTCGTCGGCCGGGCGGTTACCGGATCGTGTTCTGCGGGGGTCCGACCGGTGCCCGACGCCGCGAGGGGGTGCACTGCACGCATGGGTCCAGGTGCTGATCACGACGTCCGGTACGGGGGCGTGACCGTCCTCGCCTCCCCGGAGGGCGGCCGCTATCCCTGTGGCAACTCGCTGCTGGTCTCCGGGTCCGAGGCCACCGTCCTCGTCGACCCCTCCCTCGAGGTCTCGCGCCGCGGGCGGGCCACGGGGGCGGTCGACCTGGTGGCGGTGAGCCACGGCCACGAGGACCACGTCTCCGGGCTGCACGTCTTCCCCGAGGTGCCCGCCCTGGCGCACCCGGCCGACGCCCCGGCGGTCCAGGACCCGGAGGTCCTCCTCTCGGGCTTCGGGATGGCCGGCCCGGAGGCGGCGGAGTTCCGCGCGACCCTGCGCGACACCTTCTCCCTCGTCGGCCACGCGGACGTCCGGCCCGTCGCGGACGGTGAGGTGATCGACCTCGGCGGCCGGTCGCTGACCGTCGTCCACCTCCCCGGGCACACCGCGGGCCACTGCGGCTTCCTCGTCGAGCCGGACGGCTTCCTCTTCACCGGCGACATCGACCTGACGTCCTTCGGTCCGTACTACGGCGACGTCGGCAGCGATCTGGACGCCTTCGAGGCCTCCCTGGCGCGGCTCCGGGACGTCGAGGCCCGCTGGTACGGCACCGCGCACCAGCGCGGGGTCGTCGAGGGCCGGACGGAGTTCCTCGCCCGGCTCGACGAGTTCGCCGCGGTGATCGGCCGCCGCGACGAGGCGCTCCTCGCGATGCTGGCCGAGCCGCTGACGGTGGCCGACGTCGTCGCCCGGCGGCTGGTGTACCGCCCCCACGTCCAGCTGCCCTTCGTGGCCGCCGTCGAGCGCCGGACGGCCGAACTGCACCTCGAACGCCTGCGGCGGGCGGGACGGGTGCGTGAGGACGACGGTGTCTTCCGGGCCGTCTAGTCCCGCGTCCGACGACCGGCCCGGCCCGGCCGGGCCGGGCCGACTAGGGTGGCCGCCGGGATCGGCGTCCGCGACGCCACGGGACCGGAGGTGACGTGCGCACCGATCTGCTGTCGACGCTGACGCGGCGGGTGCTGTTCGCGCCGCTGGCCGACCAGGGCCGGGCGGACGTCGTGGCGGTCCGGCTGCGCACCGCCATCACCCTCGGGGTGCTCGCCGAGGGCGAGCAGCTGCCGGCCGAGGCCGACCTCGCGGCGCAGTTCAACATCTCCCCGGTGACCCTCCGGGAGGCCCTCACCCAGCTGCGGGACCAGGGGCTGGTCACCACCAAGCGCGGCCGCGGGGGCGGCACCGTCGTCACCGCCGGGCGGCCGGACCAGCTCCGTGCGGCGGCGGAGCAGGCCCGACCGCTGTCCGGTCTGGACCTGCGCGACCTGGCCGACTGGCGGCGCGCCGTCGCGGCGGAGTCCGCGGCGCTCGCCGCCCGCCGGGCCTCCGCCGAGAACGTCGCCCTGCTCGAGCGGGGCAGCGATCGGCTGTCCACCGCCGGCGACGAGGTGGAGGCACGCCGGGCCGACAGCCGCTTCCTCATCGAGCTGGCGGCGGCGGCGCAGTCGGTGCGGCTGAGCACGAGCATGATCGGTCTGCAGGTGGAGTACGCGCCGTTGCTGACCCTCGCGTACGTGGACACAGGTGTGAGGTCGACCGTGTCGCAGTTGTTCGAGGCCACCGTCCGCGCGGTCCGCGACGCGGAGCCCGACGTGGCCCGCGGGTGCGTGGTCCGGGCGGTCGACCACGTGGCCGGGCGGGTCGCGGAGCTGCGGACCCGCGGGTGGGCCGTCTGATGGCCGGCACGGCGCCGGCGTCCGCCGACGGTGCGCTGCGGGACGCCGCCGCCGGTGTCGTCGAGCTGACCGCCCCGGTCTTCGGCGACCTGACCGGGCTCGGGGAGACGGCCGCCCGGCGGCTCGACCTCACCCGGCACCCGGTCTTCGGTGAACCGCGGGCCTGGGACGCCCTCGAGCCCGACGTGGGCGCGATGCTCCGGAACCGGGCGCTGGTCACCGGGGCCGGCCTGGCGGTCCGCCCGCCGACCGAGTCGGGGGCCGGGGTGCCCTCGATGGCCTGGTGGGTCATCCGGGACGGCGAGGTCCGCGTCAAGCAACACGTCCTCAACCCCAGGTCCGACTCCTTCTACGACGTCCCCCGGGCCCGCTGGTTCCGCGTGCCCTACGCCAGCGGGGCGCCCACGCTGCTCTCCCCGTACGTCGACAGCTGGGGCACCGACGACGTCACGATGACCGCGGCCGTGCCGCTCACCGTGGGCGGCGAGACGCTGGGCGTGGTGGCCGCCGACCTCGACGTCCGCGCCTTCCTCGACGCCGTCGAGCGACTGCTCGTGGCGGCGGGGGCCACCGCCCTGCTCGACGAGGAGGACCGGGTCATCACCGCGATCCACCCGCAGCTGGAGACCGGCTCGAGGTTGGCCGCCACGGAGGTGGGCCCGGTCGCGGCGCGCGCCGGGATCGCGCAGTTCGGCTGGGCCGTCGTCCGTCTCTGACCGCCGGAGTCATCGGTCTCGCTGCTCCAGAGTCGTCCCTGGCCTGGAGTCCCCGACGCGTCACGGGAAGCGCGGCGGTCGCCGGCTGCGGGTCCCGCTCGTCACCGGAGGGTCGGGCGGGGGCACGACCATCGCTGGTGTCGTCGCGGACGTCATGAGTGGGACGGGACCGGAGCGGCAGCCACGGGATCCCTGCTCCTGGGAAGCGACGGTGACCTCCGGCGTTCGGCGCGGGGCTGGTCGAGGCGCGGGTGTGACAACTCGCCGAGTCGCACCCTTGCCAACAAAACCGACAGCACTGTAGGTATTACAGCCGCGTCCAGGCCGCGTGACCTCCACCACTCGACGGCGGGTCATCCGCCGCCTCCTCACTACGGATTGAGAACCCATGAGCACGAAGCACGAACCGACGGGCCTGAGGGCCAACTCCGTGCGCACGCCAGGCTTGATCGCACAGTCACTGGGGGCTGACGAGCCGCAGCTGTCCGCGGTCGTCGTGGTCGCGTCCGTCGCACTGTTCGCCGGGGGAGCGACCCCCGCCGCCCTGCTCATCGCCGCGATCGGGATCGCCGGCTTCCTCTACCTCGTGGCGAAGTTCTCCGCCGTCGTGGGCGATGCGGGTGGTCTCTACACCATCGCGACCGAGGGGCTGGGGCGGCGGGCGGGCGCGGTGACCGGCTGGTTCATGGTGTACGGCCTGGTGCTCATCGTGCCGTCGCTCTTCATCGCCGCGGCCTTCCTGACCCAGGCTTTCTTCGCCGCCGTGACCCCCGGCATGACGGCGTTGAGCGGTCAGTGGATCTGGTGGGCGGTCGTCCTGACGACGGTCGGGCTCTTCGTCGTCTTCCGCGGCGTCACGGTCTCGGTCACGCTCCTGCTGGCCATGACCTTCCTCGGTCTGACAGCCCTGCTGGTGTTCGACCTGGCGATCCTGTTGCAGGGTGGCCTCGAGGGCATCGCCTGGGGTTCGCTCCTGCCGTGGAACCTGGGTGGGATCGGTGCCACAGCGCTGTTCGCTGCGCTCGGCCTGGCCGTTTACACCTTCGGCGGCCTCGAGGGCTCGGTCTACCTCGCAGAGGAGGCCGAGGCACCGACCCGCACGGTGCCCAGAGCCGTCCTCATCTCCGGCGGGATCGCCAGCGGCTTCTTCATCCTGACCGCCCTGGCAGTCGTCAGCGGCTACGGGACCGAGCGAGTGGGCGAGGAGTGGGGCACCAAGGTCAGCGGCGTCCTCCTCGAGCTCTCGGACATCTACCTCTTCCCCGGCTACGGGCAGTTCCTCCTCGCCATGGTCGCCCTGTCGGGTTTCTCGGTCGCGATCGCCAACGCCAACAGCACGGTGCGGTTGCTCTACAGCTGGGCTCAGAAGGGCCTGCTGCCTCGGTCCCTGGCGCGCAGCCACCCGACCCATCGCACCCCGCACGTCGCGACCGCGGTGGTCGCCGTCGCCGTCGCCGTCGCCGTCGTGTTCTTCTTCGCGTGGCAGGGTGGATCGGCCGCGGGTGCCTTCAACTCGTTCACCTGGCTGTCGCTCGCCGGGGTCTTCGGTGAGATCCTCGCGTACCTCATGGTGGGAGTCGCCGGCTTCGTGTACGGACGGCGCCACGGCAAGGGGCTCCTCTTCACCTACGTCGCGCCGATCCTCTGCGTCACGGTCATGGGGCTGGCGCTCGTCACCTACTTCGTGCCGGCGCCACCGGTCGCGCCGTTCACGTGGACTCCGGTGGTAGGCGCCGGCCTCGCGCTCGTCGGTGGCATCTACGCCGTCCGTGCGTCGACGCGGGAGGAGCGCGGGGAAGCGCTGCCCACCACCCTCCCCGTGCAGGAGTCGGCCTGATGGATCTCGCTGCCTACGCCGCACTCGACGGCACCGGACTCGCCGAGGCCGTTCGCGCCGGATCGGTGTCAGCGGGCGAACTGGTCGAGACGGCGCACCGAGCGGCGAACGGGACTGCCGGCACCGTCGGTGCGGTCGCGGAGTTCTACACCGACCGGCTGGAGCAGGTGACCGAGGTCGACGCCGGGCTCCCGTTCGCCGGGGTGCCGATCATGATGAAGGACGTCGGCTTCCACGAGCGCGGGCGGTCGGCCACCTGCGGCAGTGCACTGCTCGAGGGCGTGATGGCCGCGGAGGACAGCGAGCTCATGCGGCGGCTCCGTGCCGCGGGCGTCACCAGCGTGGGGCGGACCACCGCCTCCGAGTTCGCGATCATGGCGACGGTCGAGACCCGCGCGTACGGGATCACCCGCAACCCGTGGGACGGCAGCCGCATCGCCGGGGGATCCAGCGGTGGGGCCGCGGCCGCCGTCGCCGCGGGGATCGTCCCCGTGGCCCACGGCAACGACGGCGGCGGATCCATCCGCATGCCCGCCGCCTGCTGCGGAGTCGTGGGTATGAAGCCCAGTCGCGGCCGGGTGTCGTCCGCGCCGTGGCGACGACCCGTCGGTGACCTGGTCTACGAGTTCGTCCTGACCAGGTCCGTGCGTGATTCCGCACGCATGCTCGACGTCCTGGCCGGCCCGGACCCGGACGTCACCCACGGCCTCCCCACACCCGAGGCCGGTTACGCCGGTTGCCTGGAACGACCGTCGGAGCCGTTGCGCATCGGGTACACGCTCGAGCGCATGGACGGCCGCCCCACCGACCCGGAGGTGCGGGCCGGTGTGGAACGCGCGGTCGAGCTGTGCGCGGCCCTCGGTCACGAGATGGTCGAGTGCCGTCCGGAGCTGCCGTATGAGAGCTATGTCGAGGCCACCCTCGCCGTCTGGGGTCTCGAGACGGCCATCGCAGTAGACGAGGCCGCGCTGGCCAGCGGTCGGCCGGCGGACGACGAGCATCTCGAGGGCCTGACCCTCGCCTGGGCGGAGCACGGAAGACGGCTCACGCCGTTGCGTCTCGGGCGGGCGCTCGACGTCCTCGACGACGTCCGCCGGCGGATGAACCGCTTCATGGCCGGATTCGACGCCTACGTCAGCTCGACCCTGCCCGTACTGCCCCCACCACTCGGCACCTACGACCCGGATCTCGACGTCCCGGCGGAGTGGTACTACGGCAGCCCCGTCGGGCAGCTGGAGGTGACGACCATGGTCTTCAACTGCTCGGGGCAACCGGCGATCTCCATCCCGCTCGAGGTCTCGGTGGAGGGCCTGCCGATCGGCATCCACCTCGCTGCTCCCCATGGGCGCGACGACACCGTGCTGCAGTTGGCGGCGGATCTGGAGCGAGCGGCTCCCTGGCGGCACCGGCTCCCACCCGTCCACGTGTCACGGATCGGCTGAGGCGCTCGCCTGCCCGACTGCGCGCGCAGTCCTGACCCAGCGGGGGTCCGAGAACCATGGGCCCGGGCACCGCTCAGGGGTCGGCTGCAGCACTGACCGGACCGCACGTCCGGCCCGTCCCGGGCCGGTCGGACCCCCCGTGCCCGTCAGCGACCGGGGTGGCAGCCATCGCGTCCGCGGGTCGAGCGAGGCTCTCCCAGAACGAGGGAAGGGCCCGCGACCTCGATCGCGGGACCTTCCCTCGTGCTCGAGCGGGTGTCCGAGCTCGGGGCGTCCTGTACGGCCGTCTCGGGACACGAGGACGCGACCGCTTCCTTCGGTTCCCGCAGGCAGGGAGGCCCGGCGCCCGGATGGGGCCGGGCCTCCCCGGGGGTGCTCAGACGTGCCAGGCGGCGGCCGCCTCGTCGTGCACGAAGCCGGCGATGAGCTCCCGGGTGGCGGCCGTGAAGTGGCCGTAGCCGGCGAAGGCGTACGTCCGGTCCGCGTCCGGGGTGACCCAGGCGTCCGGCCCGCAGGAGAACCCGGCGTTCGTGCACGCGTCGCCGTCCACGACCTCGAAGCCGTACTCGGCGGGGGAGGCCTCGACGTCGGCGAACAGGCCGGCCACGTCCACCAGCCGGACCCGGCGGTCCTCGGGGAGCGCGTCGGCCAGCGCCAGGTTGAAGGTGGTGGTGAGCGCCCCGGCCAGTGCGTTGCCCCCCGCCTGGATGCCGGGCCCCTCGGCGGTGATCCCGAGGTCGATCATGTTGAGCACCGCCACCCGCTTGGCCCCGGCGGCCAGGACGTCCGCGACCAGGTCCGCCTCGCGCCGGGCCACCGCCACGACCTCGTCGGTCGCCTGCTCGATCTCCTCGCCGGTGAGGTCCCCGACGACGAAGCGTGCGGCCTGTTCCTCGTCACCGGCCAGGTGGGTGAGGATGTCGTTGCCGCCCGCCCAGACGGTGACGAGCTGGTGGCTGTCGAAGGAGCCGTGCTCGTCCAGGAACGCCTCCAGCTGGGCGGTCATGGGGCGGGGCGTGCCGTCCGGGTCGTCGGTGATCGGCGCGACGAAGGCCCCGCCCTCGGCGTAGTTCAGGCCGCCGACGGTCTCCTCGGAGAGGACCGCGCCGTCCTCGCCCTGCGTCACGAGGCGGTTGACCTCCTGGTCGGCCCCGTACTCGGCGGCGAGCAGCTGCGGCCAGGCCTCACCCGGCGTCGTCCCGAAGACGTAGCCGAACGTGCCGGCGTCCGACCAGCTGTCCCCGAACGACACGACCTCGCGGACGGGGCCGGTCGGCTGGTCCCCCGGCCTGTTGCCCGGTGCCGCCACCGCGGCTGAGGAGGCGCAGACGGTCGGGACCAGGACGGCGGCGAGCACGGCCGCGCGGGCGGAACGGCGGGCGGTGGGCATGGGTGACCTCCGGGCGAGCGCTGGGTGGGACAGTGAACCTATAGCGCTGTCGTTTTTATGGTCAACGCGTCGCCGGGACGTCGCCGACGGGTGTCCGGACGGGGCGGCGGTGCCCGTCGACGGTCGGGGCCCGGCCGTGCCCCGGGGGGCGTCCGACCGGGTCGGCAGGACGGCGGGCGCCGGACCGGCCGGCGGGGGCTGCGGCGGACGGCCTCAGGCGCCGGCGAGCAGGGTGGCGAGGGTGACGTGCACGGCGGTGCCGACGGCGATGCTGAGCAGCACGTGCCCCCGCCACAGGTGCAGCCCGACGGTGACCGCGACGGCGACGACGAACGGCAGCGCGGCGACCACCGAGCCGGTCGGGACGTCCCGCAGCGTGGGGGCGGCGAGGATGCACAGGACGCCCAGCGGCACGTGCCGGCGCAGGGTGGCGACGACGGCGCTGTCGTGCACGGGTGCCAGCACGGCGAACGGTGCGGCGCGCAGCGTCCAGGTCACCGCGGCGGACAGGCCGACGACGACGGCGACGTAGCCGGGCTCAGGCACGGCGGGCCCCGCTCCCGGGTCGGCGGCCGGTCGGGCGGCGCGCGCGCCGGCGGCCGGCGCCGTGGCGCAGGAGCAGCAGTGCGGTGAAGCCGGCGTAGGCGGCCGGCAGCGCCTGCCCGGGCAGCAGGACCATTGCGCCCAGGGCGCAGGCCAGCGCCACCACCGCGGTGCGCAGGTCCGGCTGCGCCCGGTAGGCGTCGACGGCCAGCACGGTGAACAGGGCGGACAGCGCGAAGTCCAGGCCGTGCAGGGAGTCCAGCGGCAGGACGTCGCCGAGCAGGCCGCCGAGGGTCGCGCCGGTGACCCAGGAGGCGTGCAGGACGACCTGCAGGCTGACGATCCGGGTGCTCGACCACCGCTGCGCGTCGGGGCCGGTGGTGAACGCGTGGGCCTCGTCGGTGAGCGCGGACGTGCCGTAGGTGCGGGCGACCGGTCCGCGCAACCGGTGCAGCGGGAAGGACAGCGCGTAGAACACGTGCCGGCAGTTGACCACGGCCGCCGTCACCGCCACCTGCGCCAGGGGCGCCGCCGCGGCCACCATCCCGACCAGCAGGAACTCCAGCGACCCGGCGAAGACGACGGCGCTGAAGACCGTCGCCCACCACCACGCCAGGCCGGAGTGGAGCACGAGCAGGCCGAACGCGACGCCGAGCGGGATCATCCCCAGCGCCACCGGTGCCGCCAGGCGGACCCCGGCACGGACCTCGGCGCGCCGACCCGGCGGGGACTGCGGCAGCGGCCGGGAGGAGGTCGGCCTCGCCCCGCCGCCGTGCCTGCGCCGGGTCAAGCGGCTCGAGGCCGAGGGGGTCATCACCGGGTACCGGGCGGTGGTCGACCCGCGGGCGGCCGGACGGGCCTTCCAGGTCGTCGTCGCGGTGGAGATCCGGGCCAACGACCGGCGCACCGTCGAGGAGTTCGAGGACGCCGTCCTGGCCTTCGAGGAGGTGGTCGAGGTGCGGCGGCTGTTCGGTGTCCCCGACTACTTCCTCCTCGTCGCCGTCGCCGACGCCGAGGCGTTCGAGGCGTTCCAGATGAACAAGTTGATCGGCCTCCCGGCCGTCGCCCGCGCCGTCTCCCACCAGACGATGCGCCTGCTCAAGGGCTGACCGCGGAGCCGCGGGACCCCCTCGCCGTCGTCGGCTCGCCGGGGGCGTGGCACTCCCCGCACCCGGTCCGGCAGAGTCGCGGCACCGTCACCCCCGGAGGAGGACACCCGTGACCAGCGCCCCGGTGCCGCTGTGGCAGGACGAGCCGTACCGCCCGCGGTCCCCGCTGCAGGGGGAGGCGCGGGCGGACGTGTGCGTGGTCGGCGCGGGCGTCGGCGGGCTGGCGACCGCCCGGCGGCTGCTCGACGCCGGCCTCTCGGTGGTCGTGCTCGACCGGCACGAGGTGGCGTCGGGCGCCAGCGGCCGCAACGGCGGCTTCTTCATCGCCGGCGCCGCGCCGATGTACCACGAGACCCGTGAGCTCTGGGGGCGCGAGCGGGCGGTCGCCGTCCACGCGGCGACGCTGGCCGCCCAGCGGGAGGTGCTCGAGGTGGCCGAGGCCGTCGGCGCCCGCGCGCACTTCCGCGTCGACGGGCTGCTCCGGCTCGCCGTCGACGCGGCCGAGGCCGACGACGTCCGGGCCAACGCCGCGGCGCTCGCCGAGGACGGCTTCCCCGGGCAGGTCGTGGCGGGCGACGACCTCCCCGGCCCGCTCGCCCGGCCGGAGCGCGCCGGGCTGCTCTTCCCGCACGACGGGTCGGTGCACCCGGTCCGCTGGCTGCGGGCGCTGGCCGCCGCCCTGGAGGCGCGCGGCGCGCGGGTCTTCGAGCGCTCGGCGGTGGTCGCGCCGCCGGCCGCCGACGGGGACGGCGTCGTCGTGCGGACGGCGGCCGGGACGGTGCGCTGCGACCGGGCGGTCGTGGCCGTCGACGGCGACCTCGCGGCGCTGGTGCCCACGGCGGCGGCCGTGCGCCCGCGGCGGCTCAACATGCTCGCCACCGCACCGCTCGGGGAGACGGTCCTCCCGTTCCCCGTGTACGCCCGCTACGGCCACGAGTACGTGCACCAGACCGCGGACGGCCGGATCGCCCTCGGCGGCTTCTCCGACCTCGACGGGGACGCCAGCTGGACCGACCGCGCCGAGGTCTCCGGGCCGGTGCAGGCGCGGCTGGACCGGTGGCTGCGCGAGGAGCTCCGGGTCGGCGCGCCGGTGACGCACCGGTGGGCCGGCGTCGTGGGCTTCGCCGCGGACCCCCTGCCCCGGTGCGGGCCGGTGCCCGGCACCGGCGGGCGGGTGCTCGCGCTGGGTGGCTACAACGGCACCGGCCACGTGCAGGCGTGGGTCGCCTCCCGCGTGGTGGCGGACCTGGTCGTCAGCGGCGCGAGCGCCTCGGCCGGGCTCTACGCCCCCGTCGACGCCTGAGCGCCGAGCAGCCGCCGGTGGACGACGGCGCCGGGGCCCAGCGCGAGCAGGGCGTCGGTGAGCGCGTCGGCCGCGGCGTGCGCGTCGTCGTCGGTCATCGGGTCCAGGACGTCCAGGATGAACAGCGCGCTGGTGGTGCCGGTCGTGATCCGGGTGCGCACGCCCTGCCGCCAGTTCCAGCGGCGGCAGGTGACCCCGGCGTCGTCGCGCCACACGACCTCGCCCGGCTCCGGGTGCTCGACCACCGTCTCCCCGCCCGCGGTGGTGTCGAACGGCTCGCTGCCGTCGGCGCGCACCAGCCGCGGCGGGCCGGCGTAGGCGGTGCGGTCCTCCCCGCCGAGCGGCAGCAGGTGGGCGACGGAGACGGCGTTGTAGACGTCGGTGATCCGGTCGACCCGGGGCAGACCGTCGGCGTTGAGGCGGCGCAGCAGCGCCTCGACGCTGGGTCGGGTGCGCTGCGGCTTGGCGCCGAAGGCCCGGTACGCCTCGCGCCAGGCGGCCGGGTGCGGCAGCTCCTCGGGCCTGCGCCCGTCCAGCCGCTCCCGCGCGGTGGCCTCGGCGGCGGCGAGGACGCGCTCGCTCACCGCGTCGCTGGGGCCGCCCTGCAGCCCGTCGGCGGTCAGCAGCAGCGCCCGGTAGTCCGGGCGCAGGGCGAGCACGGCGTCGTCGACGGCGGCAGCGGCCAGCCACTCCTGCGGGTCGGTCATCTGCGTCCTCCGGTGACGTCGGGCTGGAACACGGTCAGGGTGAAGCGGGCGGGGCCGGTCGCGTCGGCGGGGGCGGCGTAGCCGTGGGGGACGTCGCCGGCGAAGGCCGCGGAGTCCCCGCTCCCCAGCCGCTCGGTGCGGTCCCCGACGCGGAGGTCGACCCCGCCGTCGAGCACCAGCAGCAGCTCGCGGGTGCCGGCGCTGTGCGGCTCGCTGGTGTGCTCCTCGCCCGGGTGCAGGGTCCAGTCCCACAGCTCGACGACGTCGGGCGGCTCGGTGCCGGCGACCAGCAGCGCCCGCCCGCCGCGCGCGCCGCGCCACAGCACCGGTGCCTGCCCGGCCGCGGTGACGGTCAGCGCGCGGGGGCGCTCGACGTCGACCAGCACGGGCAGGCCGACGCCGAGGGCGTCGCTGATCCGCAGCAGGGTGGCGATGCTCGGGTTGCCCTCGCCGTGCTCGATGGTGATCACCATCCGGCGGCTGACGCCGGAGCGGTCGGCCAGCTCGTCGAGGGTCCAGCCGCGGGCGGTGCGGTGCTGCCGGACACGCTGCCCGATCAGCTCGTTGACCCCGGGCGCTTGCGTCATACCCGCTCACTCCTCGTACGCTGCTCTCGATAGTGCAACATACTGCATCAGAGGAGGCGGTGTCCGTGGAGCTGCGGGCGGAGACCCGGCTGGCGGTCCTGGGCCGGGGGAGCGGGGCGCCGGGGCAGCCGCTCAACGTCCCGATCGTGCCGGCGTCGAACTTCCGCGCCGCCCCGGCCGGGACGGCGGGGCGGGAGTACTCCCGCGACGACGGCACGCCCGGCTGGGAGGCGTTCGAGGAGCTGATCGGCGACCTCGAGGGCGGCTCCGCGGTGGCCTTCTCCTCCGGGATGGCGGCGATCGCCGCGGTCCTCGAGCTGCTGCCGGTGGGGGCGCGGGTGGTGGTGCCGCGGGACAGCTACACCGGCCTGCGCGCGCTGCTCGCGGACGGCGCGGCGGCCGGCGGGCGCTGGGCGGTGCGCACGGTCGACGCGGCCGACGCCGGCGCGCTCGCCGCCGCGGCCGGCGACGCGGACCTCGTCTGGCTGGAGACGCCGAGCAACCCGCTGCTCCAGGTCGTCGACGTCGCCGCGGTCGCCGCCGCGAGCGGGGCGCTCGTCGCCGTGGACAACACCTTCGCCACCCCGCTGCTGCAGAACCCGCTGCGGCTCGGCGCCGACTTCGCCGTCCACAGCGCGACCAAGGCGATCGGCGGGCACTCCGACCTGCTGCTCGGCGCGGTGGTGTGCCGCCGCCCGGAGGACCGGGCGCGGCTGGCCCGCCGGCGCGAGGTCGCCGGGGCCACGCCGGGCGCGCTGGAGGCGTTCCTCGCGCTGCGCGGTGCCCGCACCCTCGCCGTCCGGCTGCGCCAGGCGCAGGAGTCCGCGGGCGAGCTCGCCCGCCGGCTGGCCGCCCACCCCGCGGTGGAGCGGGTGCGCTACCCGGGCCTGCCCGGCGACCCGCACGCCGCCCTCGCCGCCCGGCAGATGCGCGGGCCGGGCCCGGTGCTCGCCTTCGAGGTGGCCGACGCCACCACCGCGGACGCGGTGTGCGCGCACGTGCGGGTCGTCGCGTCCGCCACCAGCCTCGGCGGGGTGGAGTCCACCGTCGAGCGGCGGGCGAAGCTGCCCGGGCAGGAGCACGTGCCGGCCGGGCTGGTGCGCCTCAGCGTCGGGATCGAGCACGTCGAGGACCTGTGGGCCGACCTCGCCGCCGCGCTGGAGGCCGCCGGGTAGGTCCCGGGTACCGCCCGGCGAGGTGGGTACGTGCGAGGCGGACCCGGACCCGGACCGGGCATCATGACCGCACCGCGGATCCGGAACGGGTCCGGCCGAGGAGTGGAGGGATCCCCGTGGCCGACAGCCTCCCGCCGGTGGTCGAGCGCATCCACGAGGAGGTGCTGCGCCGCAACCCCGCGGAGCCGGAGTTCCACCAGGCGGTCCGCGAGGTGCTCGAGTCGCTCGCCGTGGTGCTCAGCCGGCACGGCGAGTACACCGAGATGAAGACCGTCGAGCGCATCTGCGAGCCCGAGCGGCAGGTCATCTTCCGGGTGCCCTGGCAGGACGACTCGGGCGAGGTCCAGATCAACCGGGGGTTCCGCGTCGAGTTCAACTCGGCCCTGGGTCCCTACAAGGGCGGGCTGCGCTTCCACCCGTCGGTCAACCTCGGGATCGTCAAGTTCCTGGGCTTCGAGCAGGTGTTCAAGAACGCGCTCACCGGCATGCCCATCGGCGGCGGCAAGGGCGGCTCGGACTTCGACCCCAAGGGCCGGTCGGACGCCGAGGTCATGCGCTTCTGCCAGTCGTTCATGACGGAGCTCTACCGGCACCTCGGCGAGTACACCGACGTGCCCGCCGGGGACATCGGCGTGGGCTCCCGGGAGATCGGCTACCTGTTCGGCCAGTACAAGCGGATAACCAACCGCTACGAGTCCGGGGTCATCACCGGCAAGGGCCTGGGCTGGGGCGGCGCGCTGGTCCGCACCGAGGCCACCGGCTACGGGGCGGCCTTCTTCGCCGAGGCGATGATGGAGACGGCCGGGGAGTCGTTCGACGGCCGGCGCGTCACCGTCAGCGGGTCGGGCAACGTCGCCGTCTACGCGATCGAGAAGGTGCACCAGCTCGGCGGCACCGTCGTCGCCTGCTCGGACTCCAGCGGCTACGTCGTCGACGAGAAGGGCATCGACCTCGAGGTCCTCAAGCAGGTCAAGGAGGTCGAGCGGGCCCGGATCGGCGAGTACGCCGAGCGGGTCGGCTCGGCGTCGTTCGTGGCCGGCGGCAGCGTCTGGGACGTGCCCTGCGACGTCGCGATCCCCAGCGCGACGCAGAACGAGCTCGACGGCGACGCCGCCGCCGTCCTCGCCCGCAGCGGCTGCCGCTACGTCGTCGAGGGGGCCAACATGCCGGCCACGCCCGACGCGGTCCGGGTGTTCCGCGAGGCCGGGGTCGCGTTCGCGCCCGGCAAGGCCGCCAACGCCGGGGGAGTGGCCACCTCCGCGCTGGAGATGCAGCAGAACGCCTCGCGAGACCGCTGGACCTTCGAGCACACCGAGGCCCGGCTGGAGGAGATCATGCGCGGCATCCACGAGCGGTGCCACGCCACCGCCGAGGAGTACGGCTCCCCGGGCGACCTGGTCCTCGGCGCGAACGTGGCCGGCTTCCTGCAGGTGGCCGAGGCCGTCCACGCGCACGGCCTGGTCTGAGGCGGCGCGGGAGGGTGACGGCCCGGTCTCCGTTGCCCCCCGGTGCCGGCCGGGTCTAGCGTCCGCGGACGTCAGCACGGGGGACCCGTCCCACCCCTCGGGAGCCGGTCATGCTGGACGACAGCCGCGTCGCGGCGAACATCCCGGCGAGCGACATCGACCGGGCGCGCGCCTTCTACGCCGACAAGCTGGGCCTCACCCCGGTGCGCGAGCTCATGGGTGAGGTCCTGGAGTACGAGACCGCCGGGGGGACCCGCTTCGGCGTCTACCGGACCGACTACGCCGGGCAGGCCGGCCACACCATCGCCCAGTTCCACGTCGACGACGTCGAGGCCCAGGTGAAGGAGCTCAAGTCCCGCGGGGTCGCCTTCGAGACGTACGAGGACATGCCCGGCGTCGAGTGGAGCGGGGAGATCGCCTCGATCCCCGGCATGGGCCGCGCCGCCTGGTTCAAGGACAGCGAGGGCAACGTCCTGTGCATCGACCAGGAGGACGGCCGGGCCTGACGCGGGTCACCCCGGGATCGGGACGGCGGTGCCGCTGACCTCGATGCCGCCGCTCCCGGCCGGCACGTGCACCGACAGCGTGCTCGGCCGCCCCATGTCCGCGCCCTGCAGCACGGTGAGCCGGGCGGGCACCGCCACGTGCCCGCCCTCCCGGAGGTACCCGCCGAGCGCCGCCGCGGCCGCGCCGGTGGCCGGGTCCTCGACGACGCCGCCGGGCGGGAACGGGTTGCGCGCGGAGAAGGTGGTCGCGTCCTGGCGCCACACCAGCGCGACCGTCGTCCAGCCGCGGTCGGCCATCAGCCGGCCGAGCCCGGGCACGTCGTAGTCGAGGACGGCCAGCCGCTCGCGGGAGGCGAGGGCCAGCACCGGGTGCCACGCGCCGGCGTAGGCCACCCGCGGCGGCAGCGCGGGGTCGAGGTCGCCCGGGGTCAGCCGCAGCAGCGCCAGCAGGTCGCGCAGGTCGCCGTCGGTCAGCGGCGCGGTCCGCGGCGGGACGCTGGTGAGCGTCGCCGTCCAGGCGCCGTCGGCGCCGCGCCCGGTCCGCACCGGCACCTCGCCGGCCGCGGTGCGCAGGTGCAGCGTCCCCGCGCCGGCGCGCTCGGCGTGCGCGACGGCGGTGGCGATCGTGGCGTGGCCGCAGAAGCTCACCTCGGCGAGCGGGCTGAAGTACCGGGCGTCCAGGCCGTCGGCGTGGGGGAGCAGGAACGCCGTCTCGGAGAACCCGACGTCGGCGGCGATCGCCAGCATCTCGTCGTCGGTCAGGCCGGTCGCGTCCAGCACGACCCCGGCGGGGTTGCCGCCGGACGGGTCGTCGCTGAACGCGACGTACCGCAGGACGTCGGGACGGTTCACCGGGCTCGTGTCCACCACCCCGCCATGACACCGCACGGCCCGCCTCCCCGGGAGGGGAGACGGGCCGTGGACGTCGTGGATCAGCGCGGGTCGCCGGCCAGCGCCGGCTCGCGCGCGGGTTCGGGGTGCCGCTCCAGCGCGGCGCCCTCGACGTCGAGCACCGGCAGCCAGCGCAGCCAGCGGGGCAGCCACCAGGCGGCCTTCCCGAGCAGCGCCAGTGCGGCGGGCACCAGCACCATCCGGACGACGAACGCGTCGACCAGGATCCCGATGGCCAGCGCGAAGGCGATCGACTTGATCGTCGCCTCGCCGGCCGGGACGAACCCGGCGAACACGCTGAACATGATCAGCGCCGCGGCGACGACGACCGGCGCGGCCTGCCGGAACCCGGTGCGGATCGCCTCCAGCGGCGGGGTGCCGTGGCTGTGCGCCTCGTGCATCCGCGACACCAGGAACACCTGGTAGTCCATCGCCAGGCCGAACAGGATGCCGATGACCAGGATCGGCGTGAGGCTCAGCAGCGGGCCGGTGGTGTCCAGGTTGACCACGTCGGCCAGCCAGCCCCACTGGAACACCGCCACCGTCGCGCCGAGCGAGGCGCCGATGGTCAGCAGGAAGCCCAGGACGCCGACCAGCGGCACCAGCAGCGACCGGAAGACCAGCACGAGCAGCACCAGCGCCAGCCCGACGACGAGCAGCAGGTACTTCGGCAGCGCCTCGTCCAGGCTCTGCGCGACGTCGACGCTGACCGCCGTCGCGCCGGTGACGTGGGCGTCGACGCCGTCGAGGTCGGCCAGCTGTGCGCGCAGGTCGGCGACGAGCTGCTCGGTGGCCTGCGTGGTCGGGCCCGACCCGGGGACCACGGTGAGCAGCGCGGCGGTGTCGTCGGCGTTGGGCACCGGCGGCGCGACCAGCGCGACGTCGTCGAGGCCGCTGACCGCGCCCGCGGCCTGCCCGGCGGCCTCCGCGGCGCGGTCGCCCTCGAACAGGACGGTGATCGGGCCGTTGAAGCCCTCGCCGAAGCCCTCGGCCAGCAGCGCGTCGGCGCGGGCGGCGGAGGTCCCCTCGGCCGGCGTCTGGATGAGCGTGGTCTGCATGGACGCGACCGGGATCGCGATCACGCCGAGGCCCACGATCGCGAGCAGCAGCGAGGCCGTGCGGAACCGGGTGACGGTGCCGACCCAGCCGCCGAGGAAGCCCCGCCCGCGGGCCGGCACGGCGGTCCCGGCGGTCGCCGCGGCGCGGCTCCTGCGCGGCAGCACCCGGTGCCCGAGCAGGGCGAGCACCGCCGGCACCAGCGTGAGCGCCACCAGCACGGCGACGACGATCGTCGCGGCCGCGGCCAGACCCATCTGGGTCAGGAACGGGATGCCGGCGACGAACAGCCCGGCCAGCGCGATGACGACGGTGAGCCCGGCGGTGACCACCGCGGAGCCGGCGGTGCCGACGGCCAGCCCGATGGACCGGTGGACGTCGGCGCCCCGCAGCAGCTCCTGCCGGTGCCGGGTGACGATGAACAGCGTGTAGTCGATGCCGACGGCCAGGCCGAGCATCGCGGCGAGGATCGGCGTGGTCGAGGACAGGTCGACGAAGCCGGTGGCGATGGTGATGCCCAGGACGCCGACGCCCACGCCGACGAGCGCCGTCAGCAGGTTCATGCCGGCCACGGCGAGCGCGCCGTAGGTGACGGCCAGGACGACCAGCGCGACGACGACGCCGAGGACCTCGGCCGGGCCGCCGACGGCCGGCACCTCCTCCAGCGCCTGGCCGGTGACCTCGACGGTCAGCCCGGTGTCGCGGGCGTCGGCGACGGCGTCGCGCAGCGCGTCCTGCTCCTCGGGGGTGACCCCACCGGCCTCGGCGTCGTACGTGACGGTGCTGTAGCCGACCGTCTGCTGCGGGTTGACCGACGGCGCGGCCGGGTCCAGGGGATCGGTCGCGGACACGACGCCGGGCAGCTGCCCCAGCGTGCCGGCCAGCCCGGTGACCGCGGCGGCGTTCTCCGGCGTGGTCAGCGTGGCGCCCTCGGGCGCGGCGACGACGACCCGCGCGGACACGCCGCCGGCCCCCGCGCCGAACTCCTCGCCGATCCGCTCCAGCGCGGTCGTGGACTCCTGGCCGGGGATGGAGAAGCTGGTCGACGTCGGCCCGGAGAGGGTGACCGCGCCGACGCCGCCGGCCACGAGGACCAGCAGCCACACGGCGAGGACGGCGAACCGGTGCCGCGCGGAGGAGGTCCCGAGACGGGACAACAGGACTGCCATGGACGATCAGGCCTCCGCCTGGGTGGGGTGGGAAGGGGTCGCGCGCGGACGGCGGTGGCCGAGCGCGTCGAAGCAGGTCGCGACGACGTACGGCCGCCACGCCGGGGTCAGGTCCGCCTGGCGGGCGGCCAGGGTGAGGACGGCGAGCGCGCCGAGGGCACCGACGACCCGGACGCACCGCTCGGGCTCGGCGGTCTCCGGGTCGACGCCGAAGGCGGCCAGCGCCATCGCGCCGGCCCCCTCGGTGAGGGCCCCCTCGGCGCCGGGCTCGCCCTGCGTGGCCGGCGCCAGGAGCAGCGCGACGACGCCGGGGTGGGCCAGGGCGACGTCGACGAGCACCTCGACGGCGCGGCGGTCCCGCGCCGGGCCCAGCGGCAGGTGTGCCACCTGGTCGAGCACCCGCTTGCCGAGCGTCTCCGCCTGCGCGAGCACGGCCTCGTGCAACGCGTCCTTGCTGGGGTAGTGGTGCAGCAGCCCGGCCTTGGACAGGCCCACGGCGTCGGCGACGTCCTGGACCGACGTCTTGGCGTAGCCACGCCGGGCGAAGAGGGCGGCGGCGCGGTCGAGGATCCCCTCGTCGATCTGCTGCCGGAACGGGCGGGCCACGGTCCCAAGCTACGGCCGACCGACCGATTCGGTCGGGTGACCGCCCGATCCGGTCGGCGTGGGGTCGCTCACAGCATCCCGCTGGGCGGGAGTCGCTCCCGGGTCTCCGCGCGCGCCGGGCGAGGATGACGTCATGACGACACGCAGGAGGGTCGGCCCGGCGGACGCGCGCTCGTGGCTCCTCGTCAACGGCGCCCGCCCGGAACTGTTCGCGGAGCGGTACGCCTCGCGCGCGGACCAGGTGGTGCTCGACATCGAGGACGCCGTCGACCCGGCCCGCAAGGACGAGGCCCGCGCCGGCGTCGTGGACTGGCTGCGGGACGGCGACCGGTCGACCTGGGTGCGGATCAACGACCACTCGACGCCGTTCTGGGAGGACGACGTCGCCGCCCTGGCCGGCCTGCCCGGGCTCGCCGGCGTGATGCTGGCCAAGACCGAGGCCGGCGAGCACGTCACCGAGACCTTCGACCGGCTGGGCGGCTCGACGCCGGTGCTCGCGCTGGTGGAGTCGGCGCTGGGCATCGAGGAGGCGGTGACCATCGCCCGCGCCCGCGGCGCCTTCCGGCTCGCCTTCGGCAGCGGCGACTACCGCCGCGACACCGGCACCAGCGCCGACGAGCTGGCGATGGCCTACCCGCGTTCCCGGCTGGTCGTGGCCAGCCGGATCGGCGGCCTGCCCGGCCCGATCGACGGCCCCACGGTGAGCACCAGCCACCCGGTGCTGCGCGAGCAGTCGGCGGTCACCGTGACCCTCGGCCTCACCGGCAAGCTGTGCCTGGACCCCGAGCAGGCACCGGTGATCAACGAGGTGATCAGCCCCGCGCCGTCGGACGTCGCGTGGGCGCTGGACTTCCTCGCCGACTTCGAGGCCCGCGGCCAAGTCATCCGCGACGGCAGCGACCTGCCCCGGCTCGGCCGGGCGCGCAAGATCCAGCGGCTGGCCGAGACGTTCGGGGTCCGGCCCGCCTGATCGGGCTCCGCGGCGGCCGGGTCGTGGTGCGGGGGGCCGCCAGGGCCCAGGATGGGGCTCCGTCCCGTCCTGAGCAGGAGGTCCCATGACCCGGCAGCTGCCCCGCTCGGCCTCGGTCGTCGTCATCGGCGGCGGGGTCGTCGGGCTGGCCACGGCGTACGAGCTCGCCCTGGCCGGGGTCCAGGACGTCGTCCTGCTCGAGCGGGACGCCCTCGGGTCGGGCTCGACGTGCCGGGCCGCCGGGGGAGTCCGGGCGATGTTCTCCGATCCGGTGAACGTCGCCCTCGGCGCCCGCAGCCTGGAGACCTTCCGCGACTTCCCGGCCCGCTTCGGGCAGGAGATCGACTTCGCCCCGGTCGGCTACCTGTTCCTCCTCGACGACGCCGCGGCCGTCGCGGACTTCGAGGCGGCGGTGGCGCTGCAGAACGACCTCGGTGTGCCCAGCCGGATGGTCGACGTCGCCGAGGCGGTGCGGCTGTCCCCGATGGTCGACCCGGACGGGCTGCTGGCCGCCGCGTGGTCGCCCACCGACGGGCACTGCACGCCCGAGTCGGTCGTGCTCGGCTACGCCTCCGCCGCGCGGCGGGCTGGGGTCACCGTGCTGCCGCACTGCCCGGCGACCGGCATCGACGTCCGCGACGGGCGCGTCGCCGCCGTCGAGACCGCGGCGGGCGCGATCGGGACCGGGGCCGTGGTCTGCGCGGCCGGCCCGTGGTCGGCGCAGGTCGGCGCGTGGGCCGGCGTCGACCTGCCGGTGAGCCCGCTGCGCCGGCAGATCCTGGTCACCGAGCCGGTGCCCGGCCTGGACCCGCACACGCCGTTCACCATCGACTTCGGCACCTCGTTCTACTTCCACCGGGAGGGCGAGGGCCTGCTCCTGGGCATGTCCGATCCCGACGAGACCCCCGGCTTCCGGCTCACCCGCTCCGACGCCTGGTTGCCCCGGCTGGGCGCGGCGATCGAGCGGCGGGCGCCCGCGCTGGCCGGCGTCGGCGTCGCCGGCGGGTGGGCGGGCCTGTACGAGATGACGCCGGACCACAACGCCCTCATCGGCCGCGCCGCCGACGTCGAGGGGTTCCTGTACGCCACCGGCTTCTCCGGCCACGGGTTCCTCATGGGACCGGCGGTCGGGGAGGTGGTGCGTGACCTGTACGTCGGCGCGCAGCCGTTCGTCGACGTCTCCGGGCTGGACGTCCGCCGGTTCGCCGGCGCCGGCGTCCGCCCGGAACTGAACATCGTGTGAGGACCCCTCTGCCCCCACCGCTCGATGAAGGACCCCGTCCCCCTCACCGCTCGCAAGCTCGCGGCGAGCCTCTGGACGGGGCCGCCGGCGGGAGACTGCACGATGGCGACCACACCCACCCTGAGGAGTGCCCTGTGACCACCCTGCCCACCGCCGAGGACCTCGCGCGCCTGGCGGCCGACGCCGCGGGCCGCTGCGGCGTCGACCTCGATGCGATCGCGGGCGACTTCCCGGTGACCTCCCCGGTGAACGGGCAGCGGGTCGCCTCGCTGCGCCGGGACACCGCCGCCGACGTCGCGACCGCCGTCGAGCGCGCGGACGAGGCGTTCCGCACCTGGCGGACGGTCCCGGCGCCGGTGCGCGGCGCGCTGGTCCGCCGGTTCGGCGAGCTGCTGCGCGAGCACAAGGCCGACCTCGCCACGCTGGTCAGCGTCGAGGTCGGGAAGATCACCTCCGAGGCGGCCGGTGAGGTCCAGGAGATGATCGACATCTGCGAGTTCGCCGTCGGCCTCTCGCGGCAGCTCTACGGCCGCACGATCAGCTCCGAGCGCCCCGGCCACCGGCTCATGGAGACCTGGCACCCGCTCGGCGTCGTCGGCGTCATCAGCGCGTTCAACTTCCCCGTCGCCGTCTGGTCGTGGAACACCGCGCTCGCACTGGTCTGCGGCGACCCCGTCGTCTGGAAGCCCTCGGAGCTCGCGCCGCTGTCCGCGCTCGCCTCCGCCGCCCTGCTGGACCGGGCGATCGCGGAGACCGGCGCGCCGGAGGGGCTGAGCCAGGTCGTGCTCGGCGGCGCCGACGTCGGCGAGGCGCTGGTCGAGTCGCCCGGGGTGGCGCTGCTGTCGGCGACCGGGTCGACGCGGATGGGCCGGCTCGTGGGGCCGCGGGTGGCCGACCGCTTCGGCCGGTCGCTGCTCGAGCTCGGCGGCAACAACGCCGCGATCGTCACGCCGTCGGCCGACCTCGACCTCGCCACCCGCGGGATCGTCTTCTCCGCCGCCGGCACCGCCGGGCAGCGCTGCACCACGATGCGCCGGCTCATCGCGCACGTCGACGTCGTCGACGCCCTCACCGAGCGGGTCGCGGCCGCCTACCGCCGGCTGCCGATCGGCTCGCCGCTGGAGCCGGGCACGCTGGTCGGGCCGCTGATCCACGACGCCGCGTTCAAGGCCATGCAGGACGCGCTCGAGGCCGCCCGCCAGCAGGGCGGGGAGGTGCTGGCCGGCGGGGGACGGCGCCTGGCCGACGAGGCGCCGGACGCCTACTACGCCGAGCCCGCGCTGGTCCGGATGCCCGGGCAGACCGACATCGTCCGGCAGGAGACGTTCGCGCCGATCCTCTACGTGCTGCCCTACCGCACGCTGGAGGAGGCGGTGGCGCTCAACAACGACGTCCCGCAGGGGCTGTCGTCGAGCATCTTCACCTCCGACCAGGCCGAGGCCGAGCGCTTCCTCGCCGCCGACGGCTCCGACTGCGGCATCGCCAACGTCAACATCGGCACCTCGGGGGCGGAGATCGGCGGCGCGTTCGGCGGGGAGAAGCACACCGGCGGCGGCCGCGAGTCCGGCTCGGACGCGTGGAAGGGCTACATGCGCCGGGCCACCAACACGATCAACTTCTCCGGTGAGCTGCCGCTCGCGCAGGGGGTGGAGTTCCCCATCTGACGGCGGCGGGGGAGCCCGGGCCGGTCGCCCGGGTCACCCCTCGCCCGCGTGCAGGGCCAGCACCCGACGGCCGAGGGCGTCGAGCGTCAGGGGCGTCCCGTCGACCGCCACCCGGGTGCGGGTCCGCTCGTGCGGTCCGCGACCGGCCAGCCGCAGGGCGAGCAGGGCGGCGAGCGCGGGCACCCGGTCGCGGGGGACCGCGGCGGGGACCCCGGGGAGCCGCGCGGCCGGGCCTCGCCACCCCGCGAGCGTGGCGCTCTCGAGGCCGGCGACCCGGACGGAGCGGCGGAGGGGGTCGGCCAGGAGCAGGTCCAGCACCTCCTCCGGCCGCTCCCGGGCGGTCAGCACGACGGGTGCGCGGGCCCCGGTCACCCGGTGCGGCCAGGCCACGTCGCGGGTGTCCACCGCGCCGGGGACCGCGTCGCCGTGCACCAGCGTCACCGGACGGCGCCCGCCCACCGGCACGTGGGCACCGGCCGCGGGCGGCAGGTCGACCTCGGCGCCCGGATCGGCCGCGGCGGCCTCGACCAGCCGGGTGAGCGTGCCGGCCACGGTGGTCCCGCCGGTGGGACGGGCGACCGTCCACCCGCCGGGCACCGCCCGCACGCGGACGCCGCGGGGAGCGGCGGCCCCGACCACCGCGGCCGCCGCCGACCGCGCCGCGGGGGAGCCGAGGACGGGGGAGGCCCAGTCCTCGGCCGGGCCGGGGCCGCATGCACCGCACACCTGGGGACCTCCGTTCGGCCGGCGGGCGCTCGGCGCCCGCCGGCGGCAGCTGGGGGGAGCCGGCCGTCAGTCCCGGCGGGGACGGCGCGCCGCGAAGTCGTCGGCGATCTGGTCGAAGGTCGTCCAGCGGACGCCCTCGTGGGCGTTGACGTGCTCGATGAGCCGCTCGAGCATGAGGAGCACCTGCGGCCGGCCGGACACGTCGGGGTGCACGGTGAAGGTGACCACCGCGTAGTCCATCTCCCGGTGGACCCAGTCGAACTGGTCCTGCCACATCTCGCCGAGGTGGCGGGGGCTGACGAAGCCGTGGCTGTTGGGGCTGGCCTTGATGAACATCATCGGCGGCAGGTCGTCGAGGTACCAGTTCGCCGGAATCTCGATCAGGTCGGTCTCCCGGCCCCGGACCAGCGGCTTCATCCAGGTGTCGGCCGGCCGGGAGTAGTCGATCTTCGTCCAGCTGTCGCCGACCCGGACGTAGTAGGGCTCGAAGTCCCGGTGCATGAGCGAGTGGTCGTACTTGATGCCGCGCTCGAGCAGCAGCTCGTTGGTGACGGGGGAGAACTCCCACCACGGGGCGACGTAGCCGGTGGGACGGCGGCCGGCGCGCTCCTCGATCAGCTCGATGCAGCGGTCGAGCACCGCGGACTCCTGCTCGCGGCTCATGGCGATGGGGTTCTCGTGGCTGTAGCCGTGGACGCCGATCTCGTGCCCGGCCGCCACGCAGGCGTCGAACTGCTCCGGGAACGTCTCGATGGAGTGGCCCGGCCAGAACCACGTGCTCGGCATCCCGTTGCGACGGAAGAGCTCGAGCATGCGAGGGACGCCGACCTCTCCGGCGAAGATGCCGCGCGAGATGTCGTCCGGCGAGTCCTCTCCGCCGTAGGACCCCAGCCAGCCGCCCACCGCGTCGACGTCGACGCCGAAGGCGCAGAGGATCTCCTTGGGCATGCACCTCTCCTCTCGGGTTCCCCGGACCGCGACCTGCAGCCGGGGTCGTTCCTGCCGGCCGGTGCCGGTCAGCCGGCGGTCCGGGCCCGCCACCCGGCGCGGACGGCATCCGGGTCCCGGTCCAGCCCCAGCAGGACGGCCAGCAGCACCCGCGCCTGGGAGGGCCGCAGCAGGCCGGCGGGGAGGGCGCCGGCGGCGAGCAGGTCGGTGCCGCCACCGTTCCCGTAGAGGGCGGCGACCGGGCCGGCCGCCACCCGCGTCGAGGTGACGACGACGACGCCGGCGTCGGTGAGCTCCCGGACGGCCCGGCAGACGACGGGGTTGGCGTTGCCGGCGCCCGTCGCCTCCAGGACGATCCCGCGGGCGCCGGCCGCCGCGAACGCGTGCAGCGCGGTGGCGTCGGCGTCGGGGTGGCAGGCGACGACGTCGACGCGGACACCGGACAGGTCGACGCGGGCGAGGTCGAGGGGAGCGGAGCGGCGGGCCGAGCGCTCGAGGAGGAGGGCGCCGTCCCGGACCCAGCCCAGCGGACCCGCGTCCGGCGCGGTGAAGGTGTCGGCCGCCAGCGTGTGGCCCTTGCGCGTGCCCCGTGCCGGGAACACGTGCCCGCCGAAGGCGATCAGGACGCCCTGGTCCCGGGCGGCCGGGCTCGCGGCGACGGTGGCCGCGTCGGCGAGGTTGCGCGGCCCGTCGCTGTCGGGGGCGTCCGCCGGCCGCTGGGCGCCGGTGAGCACGACCGGCCGGGGATCGCCGTGGACGAGGTCGAGGAGGAAGGCGGTCTCCTCGGTGGTGTCCGTGCCGTGCGTGACGACGACCCCGTCGACCTCCGGGTCGGCCAGCTCGCCGGCCACCGCGGACGCGACGGCGTGCACGCGCTCGAGCGTCATCAGGTAGCTACCGACCCGCAGCACGTCCCGGACCCTCAGGCGGACGCCGAGGTCCCCGGCCAGCCGGGCGACGAGGTCGGCCCCGCCGTCCTGCGCCGTCGACACCCCGCTCGCGTCGGCGCGGGTCGCGATCGTGCCGCCGGTCGCGAGCACCGTCACCAGGGACATGGGGAGACCTCCCGGACGCAGGTGTCGGGGACCGGGACGGGGTGCGCTGACGCCGCGTTCCGTGCGCCGGGACGCGGCGTCGGCGCACACGCTCCCGGCCGCTAGACCGCCGTGGCGGTGACGAACGTGCAGACGCCGTCGCCGGAGGTGGCCCGCTGCCGGATGCCGAGCAGCCGCAGCACCGCCATCTCCACGCGGTAGGCCAGCCGCATGGGCCCGGTGTAGAGGGTGTCGCCGGCGGTGGTGACCTCGATCCGGTCGAACCCGGCCAGCCGCACGTGCTCGGTGAGCATCCAGTCCGGCAGCAGCGTGATGTGGCCGGGGGAGTGGTAGTGGCTGGGGCCGAAGATGTAGGGCGCCCCGCGCAGCAGGGTCAGCAGCCGCGAGTGGGGGTGCGTGACGTTGGGGGTGCTCACCAGCAGCCGGCCGCCGGGGCGCAGCAGGGCCCGGATCGAGCGCAGCACCTGCCGCGGGTTCTCCACGTGCTCCAGCGTCTCCACGCACACCACCAGGTCGAACGGGCCGCGGGTCTCGTCGGTCCAGTCCGGGTCGTCGAGGTCGAGCCGGGCGATCCACTCGTGCGGCGGGTCGAGGTCGGTGGGGACGACGTCGACCCCGGCGTCGCGCAGCCGCAGCGCCAGCGCGCCGCAGCCGGAGCCGACCTCGAGCACCCGCCCGCCGTCGGGGAGCAGCGTCCGGACCAGGCTCGCGGCGTACTCGTGCACGCCGGGGGCCGCGTGGATGCCGTGCCCCTGGTAGGTGCGGACGGCGGCCGTGCGGCGGCCGTCGCGGTGCTGGACGTCGGTCACCCGTCCACCCTGGCATCCCCACGCCCGTCGCGCAGACGTCACGCCGGGCACCACGGTGTGTCATCGACGAGCCACCCGTCGGTCACCTCGGTCCTGAGGATGGGTCGGGGCCGGACCGCTTCCCGCGGCCGGCCCTCCTGTCGCCGCTCCCCGAGGAGAGACGTGTCCGGTCCGCACCACCACCACGACCACCACCACGGCCACGACCACGACCACGGGCACGACCACGGGCACGGGCCCGCCGCCTGGACGCCCTACGGCGACGTCTCGGTCCCCGACCGGGACCTCTCGCCCGGCGACCTCTCGCGCCGGCGGTTCCTGCAGGCGGCCGGGGTCCTCGGTCTGGCGGCCGGCGCGACGGTGGCCGGCGCGCCCCGGACCGCCCAGGCCGCCCCGCGCGGGGGCAGCGGCGGCGCCGCCTCCTACACCTGGCTCAACGGGGACCACCACGTCCACACGCAGTACAGCTCCGACGGCCTCTACACCGTCCGCCAGCAGGTGGAGCAGGCCCGGCGCAACGGCGTCGACTGGATGGTCGTCACCGACCACGGCTCGGCCACGCACGCGCGCCTGGGCGTCGACCTGGTCAACCCCGACATCCGCGCCGCCCGGACGGCCCACCGGGACGTGCTGGTGTTCCAGGGGCTGGAGTGGAACATCCCGGCCGCCGAGCACGGCACCGTCTTCGTCCTCCCCAGCAGCGAGGAGGTCGCCGTCCTGCGGGAGTTCGAGCAGCAGTTCGACGGCTCCCTCGGCAACACGACCGAGGACCGCGCGGTGGCCGGCATCCGGTGGCTCGGCCAGCAGATGACGAACCGCCGCACCCCCAACGCGCTCTTCCTCGCCAACCACCCCGCCCGCAACGGCATCGACTCGCCGCACGAGCTCCGCGCGTGGCGCGACGCCGACCCGCGGATCGCGATCGGCATGGAGGGCGCGCCCGGGCACCAGGCCGCCGGCATCCCGGCGCCGGAGGGCCCGGGCGAGGCGCGCGGCTACTACGGCAACAGCCCCCGGCCCGACAGCTTCCCCGGCTACCCCCTCGAGTCCTACCGGACCTTCGGCGGCTTCGACTGGATGACCGCCAAGGTCGGCGGCGTGTGGGACTCGCTGCTGGCGGAGGGCCGGCCCTGGTGGATCACCGCCAACTCCGACTCGCACTCGGTCTACCGCGACCAGCTCGTCCGTCCCGTGGGTGCGGACTCCAGCGAGTGGTTCACCGCCAACGGCCGCTACGGCGACCCGGTGGACGGCGGCGTCCCGCAGGTCGGCCGCGGTGACTTCTTCCCCGGCCACTACTCGCGGACGTGGGTGGGGGCGGCGAGCCGCGACTACGGCGCCGTCATGGACGGCCTGCGGGCCGGGCGCGCGTTCGTCGTCCACGGCGACCTCGTCGACGCCCTCGAGGTCAGCGTCCGGGGCGACGGCGGCGACGCACCGGCCACCCTGGGCGAGCAGCTGCGCGTCGGCCGCGGCGAGAACGTGCACGTGCAGGTCCGGATCACCCCGCGCCGCCGGCCCAACGCACACGGCGACGTGCCGGTCCTGCGCCGGGTCGACCTGATCAGCGGCCCGATCACCGGCCCGGTGGCCGACCGGGACACCCAGACGGCGCCGGAGACCGCCGTCGTCGAGTCCTTCGAGGTCCGCGGCAACGGGCAGGTCGTGGTCAACCACGTGTTCCGGCGGGTCGACCGCCCGTTCTACCTGCGGCTGCGCGGGACCGACGGCAACTTCTCGGCGCCCGGCAGCATCGAGCCGCGGCAGGACCCCGACGGCAACAGCGACCCCTGGACCGACCTGTGGTTCTACTCGAACCCGGTGTTCGTCACCGTTGGCTGAGTGCCGCTCCGGCGACTGCTGGCTCGCCGTCTGCGGCGACACGGGCACCTCGCCGGCCGCGCTGGCCGAGGTCGAGCACCGGCTGCTCGACCTCGGCCGGCGGGTCGGCGCCACCGAGGTGGCGACGCACGTCGTGCGGTCGGCCGGCGGCAACCACCACGCCGGCTCGCTGCGGGCTCCCCGCTCGGCGGAGCTCGCAGCCGCCGTCGCGGCGTGGGCCCGCCCCGGGGACGCGGTGGTGGTCTCCGGGGACGGGGACGCCCCGTCGGCCGGGGACCCCGGGCACCTCGAGCACGCGGTCGCAGTCGGCCGCGCGCACCGGGAGCGGGCCTCCGGCCGGCTGGTCCGCTTCCCCGGCCAGGAGGACCTCCCCGGCCGGCTGCCACTGGCCGAGCTGACCACCCGGTCGTCGGTGCAGGCGGTCGACCTCGTCGGCGTCGCCGACGACCCGGGCCTGGTCCTGCGGACGCGCGGGCACGTGCGCCCGGAGTACCGCGACGGCGTCCTCGTGCTGCCGGTGGCCGCGTCGGGCGACGGCGAGGTCGTCCCGTTCGAGTCCCCGAGACAGCGGGACTGCTGCAGCGACCACTGAGGGACGGGAGCCCGAGGCGGGCCCGCGGTCGCCGGCCGAGTGCGGCGGCGTCCTCGGGAGACCGGACCGGCGGCACGTCCCGCGGTCGTGGCCAGGTCTGCCACCCGGAGGGGCCCGCGGGGCCCGTGGACCGACAGGGGCCATGGGCTCTGCCCACCGTGCGCGGTGACGGGAGCAGCCGCCAGGGCGTGCGGCAGGTGGTGGCAGGGCCGGGGGTGCGGGGAGCGGGCCCGGGCACCCCGCGACGGCGGGCGCCACGGTCAGCGGCTGAACACCGCCGCCTGCTCCGCGCACAGCTCCGCCAGGGCCTGCGGCGCCGACCGGCACAGCCGCGGGAAGGCGAGGAACCCGTGCGGCATGCCGACGTACTCCGTCAGCCGGACGGGCACGCCCGCGTCCCGCAGCACCGCGGCGTAGCGCACGCCGTCGTCGCGGATGGGGTCGTGCTCGGCCACCTGGACCAGCGCCGGCGGGAGGCCCGCGTGGTCGGTGGCGAACAGCGGCGAGGCGTGCGGGTGGTGCGGGTCGCCGTCGCCGAGGTAGTGGTCGCGGAAGGCGCGGCAGTCGGCGCGGGTGAGGATCGGCGCGTGGGCGTTCTCGTCGATCGACGGGCTGCTCATCGTCAGGTCGACCGACGGGTAGACCAGCCCCTGGTGGGCGATCCGCGGGCCGGAGCGCTCCCGGGCCATCAGGCAGACGACGGCGGCCAGGTTGCCGCCCGCGCTGTCGCCCATCACCGCGACCCGCTCGGGGTCGGCGCCGAACTCGGCGGCCCGCTCCACGACGTCGGTCAGGGCGGCGTAGCAGTCCTCGGCCGCGGCCGGCCAGCGGTGCCCGGGCGCGAGCCGGTACTCGACCGAGACGACGACGGCGCCGACGGTGGCGGACACGCTGCTGCACAGCCAGTCCGCGGAGTCGAGGTTGCCCAGCGTCCAGCCGCCGCCGTGGAAGTTCACGACCAGCGGCAGGGGGCCGGTGGCCCACTCCGGCCGGTACGTGCGCACGGGCACCTTGCCGGCCTCGCCCCGTGCGGTCCCGTCGGTGAGCCGCACGCCCGGTGCCACGCCGCCGAGCAGCAGGTCGGTCACCGGGTTGTGCGGGACGCGCCGCTGCTGCGCCCTGCGCAGCCGCTCGCCGTCCATCCGCGTGATCGACGTCCGCGCGAGCAGCCGGCCCAGCAGCCGAACCCTCAGGTCCATCCGTGCCACGTGTCCTCCTCCGTGTGGTGCCGATGAGTGGTGCGCCGTCCGCCGGTCTCCCCGGCATGACGTACGAGACGGTCGCCTCGGCGGACGGCACCCGCATCGCCTACGAGGTCTGCGGGTCCGGGCCGCCGCTGGTCACCGTGTGCGGCGCGACGTGCGACCGCGCGCTGATGCGCCCCACGGCCCGGGCGCTCGGCGAGCGGTTCACGACGATCGACTACGACCGGCGGGGCCGCGGCGACAGCGGCGACACCCTGCCGTACGCCGTCGAGCGGGAGGTCGAGGACCTCACCGCGCTGGTCGACGCGGTGGGCGGGCACGCGTCCCTCTACGGGCACTCCTCCGGCGCCGCCCTGGTGCTGCGCGCCGTCGGGGCGGGGCTGCCGGTGGACCGGTTCGTCCTCCACGACCCGCCCTTCGCCCCCGACGACCCCGCGTTCCGGGGCGAGAGCCGCACCTTCGCGGCCGGGATCCTGGACCTGCTGGCCGCCGGGGAGCGGGACGAGGCGGTGGACCGGTGGTGCCGCGGCACCGGGATGCCCGGCGAGGTGGTCGACGCGATGCGGGCGACGCCGCGGTGGGCGGAGCTGCTGGCCCTCGCCCCGACCCTCGCGTACGACCTGGCGGTGCTCGACTCGGTGCGGACCGGCGGCGCGGTGCCCGAGGACGTCGCCCGCCGCGCGGCGCGGCCCGGGCTCGTGCTGGTCGGCGGCGACAGCCCTCCGTTCATGCAGGAGGTGGCCCGGCGGCTGGCGGACCTCCTCCCGGCGGGCGCGCTGCGGGTGCTTCCCGCCTCCGGCCACGTCGTCGCTCCCGAGGTCCTGGCGCCGCTGGTCGCGGACTTCCTCCGCGGGTGAGGTGGTCCGCACCGGTCAGGGCTCGGCGAACCAGGCGGAGCCGAGGCCGGGGACCAGCAGCAGGCCGTCGCGGACGGGCAGGGGCCCGTCGCTGCCGTGCACCTGCGCGAACGTGCCGAACCCGGTGACGGTGTCGGCGTCGATCCGCTGCGGGTGCGGCGAGAAGTTGGCCACCCCGACGAACGTGCCGCCGCGCGGGTGCCGCCGCCGCCAGACCAGCACCGCGTCGTTGCCGACGTCGACCACCGTCGACTCCACCCCGCCGCGCAGCGCCAGCAGCGACCGGCGCACCTCCCCGAGCCGGCGGATCCCGGCCCACACCCGGCCCTCCAGCGTGGTCGGGTCGCCGCGGCGGGCCGCGGCCGCCCAGTCCATCGGCGGGCGGTGCATCCAGCGGTTGTCCGGCGCCCGCTCGGGCTCGGCGAGGTAGGAGCTGTCGTTGCGCAGCGCCAGCTCGTCGCCCATGTAGAGCAGCGGGACCCCGCCGAAGGCGTAGGCGACCGAGTACAGGAGCAGCAGCCGGCGCACCCCGGCGTCGAGGGCGACCGGGTCGTCGCGGTCGAGGGCGTCCTCGATGCCGCACAGCGACGCCGCCGACCCGGAGATCCGCGCGTCGCCGGTGACCGGGTTCTCCTGGAACAGCGCGCCGCGGGCGAAGGAGCCGGGGAAGCGGCCGGCGTAGAAGTCGTTGAGGAACCGGCGGTGGGCGAACCCGTCGAGGCCCACGGCGGCGGCGTCCTCGTCGGTGACCGCCCAGCCGATGTCGTCGTGGCCGCGCACGTAGGTGCACCAGGTGGTCGTGGGCGGGATCGGCCGCATCCGGCGCAGCGCCTGCCGGGCCAGCCGGACGTCCTGGGTGGCCAGGCTGCTCCACAGCAGCACCATGAGCGAGTTGTGGTAGGCCAGCTCGCACTCGGGCCGGTAGCGGTCGTGGCCGCCGAGGTAGGCCACCAGGTCGTCGGGGGAGACGATCGCCTCCGCCTTGAACACCACGCCGGGAGCGGCCAGCCGGGTCAGCGCGTGCAGCAGCTGCAGGAGGGTGTGCCCCTCGGGCTGGTTCTGGCAGCTGGTGCCCAGCCGCTTCCACATGAACGGGACGGCGTCCATCCGGAAGACGTCGACGCCGCGGTTGGCCAGCCAGGCGATCTCACCGGCCATCGCCAGCGTCACCTCGGGGTTGGTGTAGTCGAGGTCCCACTGGTACGGCCAGAACGTCGTCCACACCCAGCCGCCGGCGCCGCCGAGCGCCTCGGGCACCCAGCTGAACGAGCCGGGGGCCCGGTCGGGGAAGACCTCCGGGATCGTCGCGTCGTAGGCGTCGGGCATCTCCCGGTCGGGGAAGGCGGTGTAGAAGCCGGCGTACGCGGGGTCGCCGGCCAGCCAGCCCTGCGCCCAGGGGTGCTCGCGGGCGGTGTGGTTGAGCACGAGGTCGATGCACAGCGCCATCTCCCGCTCGTGCAGCGCGGCCGCGACCGCCTCGAGGTCGGCCATGGTGCCCAGCCGCGGGTCGACCGCGCGGTAGTCGGCCACCGCGTAGCCACCGTCGTTCTCGCCCTCGCGCGGGCGCAGCAGCGGCATCAGGTGCAGGTAGGTGGTGCCCAGCTCGGCGAGGTGGCCGAGCCGGCCGGGCAGCTCGGCGAGGGTGCCGCAGAACCGGTCGACGTAGCAGACGTAGCCCTGCACCCGGGCCCGCTGGAACCACGCCGGGTCGATCTCCCGCCGCCGGTCGATCCGCCGCAGCGGCTCCGGGCGCTCGGCCGCCGCGGCCAGCGCGGCGCGCAGCCCGCGGGCGAACAGGTCGTCGGCGGCGTCCCTGTACAGGACGGCCAGCGGCTCGTGGACGTCGTGCAGCGCCAGGTCGGCCCGGGCCAGGAAGGCGTCCGCCTCCGCCTCGCCCAGGACGGCGACCGCCTCGTCGGCGAGCCGCGGCCGCAGCGCCGCCCACGCCCGCCGGGCCCCGGCCCGCAGCTGTTCGGCTCCCGGCTGCTCGGCTCCTGGCTGCCCGGCCCCCGCGCTCATGGACCCTGCGTAGCGTGTCCGGGCCGCACGTGCACCCGGGCGACCCGGGTGGAGGGTGGGGGCGGGTCGACCGTGCGCCGCCGGCGACGCCAGACTGGCGCCCGTGATCTCCTCCCTCCCCCCGCTCCGTGACTGCCCGACGGACGGCCGCCGGCGCCGGCGTCCCGGAGTCCTGAGGTGAGCCGCGCACTGGTCCTCGGCGGCGGTGGCATCGCCGGGATCGCCTGGGAGATCGGGCTGCTGTCCGGGCTGGCCGAGGCCGGGGTCGACGTCCGGGACGCCGACCTGGTGGTGGGCACCTCGGCCGGCTCGATCGTCGGCACGCTGCTGCGCACCGGTCACGACCTCGAGCAGCTTCACGCCGCGCAGCTCGGCCCGGTGCCGGCGACCGAGCGGGCGGTGCAGTTCGACGGGGCGGCCTTCTTCGCCTCGTTCGCCGCCGCGCTGGCCGGTGCGACCGGCGAGCAGGACGCGCGCGCCCGGATCGGCGCACTCGCGCTGCGCGCGCAGACCGTGCCCGAGTCCGAGCGGCGCGCGGTCATCGGCGCGCGGATCGGCGCACCGGAGTGGCCCGCGCAGCGGCTCGTGGTGACCGCCGTCGACACCGCGGACGGGGAGTTCCTCGCCGTCGACCGCGACACCGGGTTCCCGCTGCTCGACGCCGTCGCCGCGTCCTGCGCGGTTCCGGGCGTCTACCCGCCGATCACGATCGGGGAGCGGCGGTTCATGGACGGCGGGATGCGCTCGGCGACCAACGCCGACCTCGCGGCCGGCTGCGACACGGTGCTCGTGGTCGCGCCGATGGCGGGGATCGCGGGCAGCCCGCTGGGCCCGTCGCTGGACGACGAGCTGGCGACGCTGCGGCGGGAGGGGAAGGCGCACCTGGTGCTCGCCGACGAGGCCGCGGTGCGCGCCTTCGGCACCAACCCGCTCGACCCCGCCACCCGTGAGCCCTGCGCCCGCGCCGGCCGCGCCCAGGCCGCGCGCGTCGCCGACGAGGTCCGCGCCTTCTGGGGCTGACGTCCGGCGTCGGGTGGTCACCTGCCGGGGTCACCGCAGGCCGGTGACCCCGGCAGGTGACCACCCGGTGGGCGGTGAGCGGCCTCAGCCGGGCAGGACGCGGACGGCGAGCACGGCGACGTCGTCGTCGGTGCGGCCGGGCAGGGCGCGGGTGAGCAGCCGGTCGCACAGGGCGTCCGCGGCCAGCCCGGACAGCCCGGACAGCGCCTCGGCGGCGGCCGCGAGACCCTCGTCGATGCCCTGCCGGCCGACCTCGACCAGCCCGTCGGTGACCAGCACCAGCGTCTCGCCGGGTGCGATCGCCGCCTCGTGGTCGCGGCGCAGGCCGGGCTCGTCGGTGCCGAGCAGCCGCTCGGGCGGGGTCTCGAGCAGCCGCACCGCGTCGTCGGCACCGAGCACCAGCGGCGGCAGGTGACCGGCCGACGACCAGCGCAGCAGCCGGCCGGAACCACCGGGCGCGGGCGCCAGGTGGGCGACCAGCGCGGTGGCCAGCGTGCCGACGTGCAGGCCGGCCAGCACCCGGTCGACGCGGTCGAGGGTCCGCGCCGGCCCGTCGGGGGAGTCGTAGGCGAGCGTGCGCACCGCGCTGCGCAGCTGCGCCATCGCCGCGGCGGCCTCGACGCCGTGCCCGGCGACGTCGCCGATGACCAGCACCGTGGTCCCGTCGGGACGGGGGAACGCGTCGTACCAGTCACCGCCGACCAGGTGCTGCGACACCGCGGGCCGGTAGCGGACGGCGACCTCGAGACCGGGCGGCTGCGGCGGCGGGGTGAGCAGGCTGTGCTGCAGCGTCTCGGCCGCCCGCAGCTGGCGGCCGTAGAGCCGGGCGTTGTCCAGCGCCAGCGCCCCGCGGCGGGCGACCTCGACGGCGAGCGCGACGTCGGCGGGCCCGGCCGGCGGCCGGTCGCCGCACCGGACGAGGGACAGGACGCCGAAGCCCGAGCCGCGCGCCTGCAGCGGGACGAACAGGCTCGACCGGGGGTCCAGCCGCTCCCACGCCGCGCGCACCGGACCCTGGGGCAGGGACTCCGGGCCGAGGTCCGCCTCGATGCGCTCCAGCTGCACGGGCTCGCCGGACGCGAGCGCCGAGGCGAGCGCGGCCTGGTCGCGCGGGGCGGTGACCCGCCCGGCGAGGTAGGTGTCGACGTCGTCGAGGCGCCGGGGGTCCCGGTGCGCGCGGGCGGAGCTGCCGGGGGCGCCGTCCCCGGCGAGCAGGGTGACGGTGGCCCAGTCGGCGAGGACCGGCACGACGAGGCGGGCGAGCTGGTCGGCCGTGGTGCCGGTGTCCAGGCTCTGCGTCAGGGACTCGGTGACCTCGGCGAGGTAGCGGTAGCGCTCGACGTCCCCGGTCCCGTCGTCGCTGCTCACCCCGGCTCCGTCCCGGCTCCCCGTCCGCAGGCGCCGGGTACGGAGCGTACGGCAGCGGTCACCAGCCGAGCCCGCGCCGGCGCCGCACCCGAGACGCCGGCGAGGAGTGCCGCGGCTGTGCGCCGGGGGGGCCGGGGGCCACACTGGGGGAGGAGACGGGAGGGGACATGACGACGGCGACCATCGGCGCGGCCGACTTCCCGGCGGCGGTCTCCGCGCCGGGCATCGTGCTGGTCGACTTCCGGACGTCGCGGTCGGGCAGCAGCCGCGCGTTCACCGCGGTGTTCGACCAGGCCGCGGCGCGGCACCCGGACCTGCGCTTCACCGCCGTCGACACCGAGGCCGAGGCCGCGCTGGCGGCCGAGCTGGGCGTGCGGTCGGCGCCGACGCTGCGGGTCTACCGCGACGGCGTGCTGGTCTTCGCCGAGCCGGGGTGGATCCCCGCGGACTCCCTCGACCTGCTGGTCGAGACGATCCGCGCGCTCGACATGCCCGCCGTCCGGGCGCTGTACCCGGAGCCGATCGACTGAGCGCGGACGCCGCCGCCCGCGAGCGGTGGCGGCGGAGGTCAGGCCCGGCGACCGACGGGGCAGGGCGTGCCCGCCGCCGGGGCGGCGGCGACGGGGGACCGCCCGCCCGCCCTGCGCCGGTGCCCTGCCATGCGTGCGGGAGCGTCCGGGGCGCCGTAGCCGTCGTAGCGTCCCAGTCGCTGGACCACCAGGAAGAAGACCCGGTCGCCGACCAGCTCGGTGGCCACGTGCAGGTAGCCGCCGTCCCCGTCCTCGTCGTACATCAGGCCGTGCTCGCGGACGACCGCCAGCAGGTCCGGGTCCGGGTCGAGCCGGGTCTCCAGGTCGTCGGCGTAGTTGACCGGTGGGGGCAGCAACGGGGCACCGGCCGCGCGCAGCGCCCGGACCGTGGCGACGACGTCGTCGGTGGCGAACGCGACGTACTGCGGTTCCGGGACCTCGGACGCCCACTCACCGCGGCGCAGGACCGGCACGGTGAGCGCCAGCCGCACGGCCCGGTCCGGGCCGGCGATCCCGCGGGTGCGCAGGAGGCCCGACGGGCCGGGGACGTCGGCCTCGCCGTGCGCCTCCAGCCCCAGGACCGCGCGGTGGAACAGGGTGGTCCTCTCGACGTCGTCGGGCGTCACGGTGAGGCCGACGTGGTCGATGCGGGTCAACCCGCTGCCGGCCCCCGGCCGCTCACCCGTCGGGACGAAGCCCTCCGACGCGGGAGGCGTGCACCGGATCTCCGTGCCGTCGGGTGCGGCCACCGCCCAGGACCCGGTCCCGGCGGCGCCGGAGCCGCGCTCCGCCACCGGGGCGCCCATCGCCCGCGCCCGCTGGGCCGACCGGACGGGATCGGTGCTCGCGACCCCGAGGGAGGTGAGGGCGACGGCGCCCCGCCGGGACGGCTGGCTCCGCCGGGAGTCGACGAGCAACCGGGCCCCGCCCTGCTCCCACACGGCGACGGGCTCGGTCCGGGAACGGGCGGTGCGGGTGAAACCGAGCGAGGTGAGGACCTCCGAGAGCCGGGACGCGGAGGTCCCGTCGGCGGTCAGCCCGGCGAACGACCAGCCGGTCAGGTCCGGTGCCGGAGGGGGCAGGAGCGCGCCACTGCCCGGGTGGTCGCGCGCCACCACCTCCTCCAGCCACCGCAGCGAGCGCATGGCGTCGGCCGCCGTGCAGGTGGGTGCGGACGAGCGGTGGACGTCGTTGAAGGTCTCGAGTGACAGCGGCCCGGTGTAGCCGGCGGCGAGGACGGCCCCGAGGAACCCCGGCAGGTCGAAGGCCCCCTGCCCCGGGAAGAGCCGGTGGTGGCGGCTCCACTGCAGCACGTCCATCCGCAGGTCGGGCGCGTCGGCCAGCTGCACGGAGAAGATCTTGTCGCCGGGGACCGCGGTGATGCCGGCGACGTCCCCGTCCCGCGCGAAGACGTGGAAGCTGTCCAGGCACAGTCCCAGCGCGGGGTGACCGGCCCGGCGGACCACCTCCCAGCTGCGCTCCCACGTGGAGACGTGGGTGCCCCACGCCAGGGCCTCGTAGGCGACCCGGAGCCCACGCCGCTGCGCCCGGTCGGCCGCCTCGGCCAGCTGGGCGGCCAGCCGGTCGAGGTCCTGCACCGCGTCGGCCGCGACGGACGAGACGACCAGGAGCGTCTCGGTGCCGAGGGCGGCCACCACGTCGAGGGTGCGCTCGACGCGGCGCAGGTTGCGCGCGAAGCGGTCCGGATCGGTGGAGTCCAGGTCGCGGAACGGCTGGAGGAGGTCGATCGACAGGCCGAGGTCCGCACAGCGGCCGGCCACCTCCGCCGGTGTCCACGCCGCGGACACCAGGTCCGGCTCGCACAGCTCCACGCCGTCGAAGCCCGCCGACGCGGCCGCGTCGAGCTTGTCCTCGAGCAGTCCGGACAGACAGACCGTCGCGATCGACCGGCGGCGCCGGGTGATCGACTGCACTGGAGCGGTCACTCAGGACCGCGGGCCGGGGAGGTGGTCGAGGGACGGCGCACCGTCGGAGGATGACCGCTGGTCCTCCGCGCAGCAAGGCGGTGCCACACCGGACCGCCCGCTCGGGGGACGTGCCAGGCGCCCGGTCAGCCGGCGAGGACGACCACGAGGGTGCGCGGGCCGTGCACGCCCTCGACCCGCTGCAGCTCGATGTCGCTGGTCGCCGACGGGCCGCTGACCATCGTCAGCGGGGCGACCGGGTCCAGCCGGGCCAGGGCGTCGGGCACGTCGGGCACCACCTGCGCGGCCTCGACCACGCAGACCAGGACGTCGGGCAGCAGGGACAGCGCCCGCCGGCCCGACAGCGGCGACCCGTCGAGCACCAGCGTCCCGGTCTCGGCGACCGCCGTCGCCACGCCGGTGAGCGTCGCGGCGAACGCGGCGAGCTCCACCGCGGGCCGGCCGTCGTCCTCGGCCGAGCCGGAGGGCCGCCAGGCGGCCGGCACCCCGGGGGCGACGACGACACCGGCCGGGTCCCAGCCGGTGCCCAGTGCCGTGTCGAGCGCGCGGACGACGGTCGCCGGGACGTCGGCCGGCGCGCACCGGAGCACCGTGGCGCGGTAGTCCTCCACCCGTTCGGCGAGCAGGTCCAGCAGCTCGGCCGCCGGCAGCTCGCGCGGCGCCGGCACCGGCGGGACGGCGACCGACGGCCGGTCGGTCCCGAGCGCCGTCCGGATCCGGCCGAGCACCTCCTCGCGCGCGCTCACCGGCCGTGCTCCTCGTTCCACTGCTGCACGAACGTCCTCCCCGGCGGGGTGGGCAGGTCGCGGGTGCGGGTCCAGGCGCTCGCCGGCGGCGGCAGCGCGGCCGGCAGCGTCGGCCTCCCCCGGGCGAACAGCCGTGCGAGCCCGGCCGCGCGCTGCGCGAGGTGCCACAGCCGCGGGTTGCTCATCACTCGCGACAGCCCGCGGAAGGCGACCGCCTCGGCGGTGGGCCGCTCCCTGTCCCTGGCGACCGCCTCGACGTGCTCGGCGCGCAGGTGCACGAGGATCGACGGGATGTCGATCGCCACCGGGCACACGTCGTAGCAGGCGCCGCACAGCGACGACGCGTACGGCAGCGAGGCGTTGTCCTCGACGCCGGTCAGCTGCGGGGACAGCACCGCGCCGATCGGGCCGGGGTACACCGAGCCGTAGGCGTGCCCGCCGGTGCGCTCGTACACCGGGCACACGTTCAGGCAGGCCGAGCAGCGGATGCAGTGCAGCGCCTCGCGGCCCACCTCGTCGGCGAGCACCGCCGTCCGGCCGTTGTCGAGCAGGACGAGGTGGAACTCCTGCGGCCCGTCGCCGGGGGTCACGCCGGCCCACAGCGAGGTGTAGGGGTTCATCCGCTCGCCGGTGGAGGAGCGGGGGAGCAGCTGCAGGAAGACGCCGAGGTCCTCCCACCGCGGCACGACCTTCTCGATGCCCATGACGGTGATCAGCGTCTGCGGGAGGGTCAGGCACATCCGGCCGTTGCCCTCGCTCTCGACGACGGCGAGCGTGCCGGTCTCCGCGACGGCGAAGTTGGCCCCGCTGACGGCGACCCGGGCGCGCAGGAACCGCTCGCGCAGGTGGGCGCGGGCGGCCATCGCCAGCTGCCGCGGCTCGTCGGTCAGGCCGGGGTCGACGCCGGGGATGGTGCGGCTGAAGATCTCGCGGATCTCCGAGCGGTTCTTGTGGATCGCCGGCACGAGGATGTGCGACGGCGTGTCCTCGCCCAGCTGGACGATCAGCTCGGCCAGGTCGGTCTCGACCGCGCTGATCCCCGCGGTCTCCAGCGCCTCGTTGAGGCCGATCTCCTGGGTGGCCATCGACTTGACCTTGACCACCTCGTCGCTGCCGGTGGCCCGCACCAGGTCGGTGACGATGCGGTTGGCCTCGGCGGCGTCGCGGGCCCAGTGCACCGTGCCGCCGCGCGCGGTCACCTGCCGCTCGAGCTCCTCGAGGTGCTCGTCGAGCCGGGCCATGGTGGCGGCCTTGAGCGCCCTGCCGGCCTGGCGCAGCTGCTCCCAGTGCGGCACCTCCGAGACGACGGCGGCGCGCTTGCCGCGGATCGTCGTCGTGGCCCGGCCGAGGTTGGCGCGCAGCTGCCCGTCGCGCAGGGCCGTGCGGGCGGCGTCGGGGAACGGCTGCGTGCCGCGCAGGTGGCCGACGCCGCGAGGGGCGGTCGGCAGGCCGAGGAACGTCGTCCCGGATCGGGGGGCGCCCGGGGCGAGCGGCGTCGCGCTCACGCCGGGACCGCGGGGGCGGTGGTCTGGTCGGGGCTCACGTTCTCCTCCGTCGAGGCGAGGATCTCGGCCAGGTGCACCGTCCGGGTGCCCGAGCGCAGCCGGGACAGCCCGCCGCCGATGTGCATCAGGCAGGAGGCGTCGCCGGCGGTGCACACCTCGGCGTGCGTGGACAGCACGTTCGCCATCTTGTCGGTGAGCATCGCCGTCGAGGTGTCGGCGTTCTTCACCGCGAAGGTGCCGCCGAACCCGCAGCAGGACTCCGCGCCGGGCAGCTCCACCAGCTCCAGCCCGCGGACGGCGCGCAGCAGCCGCAGCGGCCGGTCGCCCACCCGCAGCAGGCGCAGCGAGTGGCAGGTCGGGTGGTAGGTGACGCGGTGCGGGTAGTAGGCGCCGACGTCGGTCACGCCGAGCACGTCGACGAGGAACTGCGACAGCTCGTGGGTGCGCGCGGCCAGGGCCTCCGCCTCGGCGGCCAGCCCCTCCTCGCCCGCGCGGCGGGCGACGGCGGCCTGCTGGTGGTGGATCGAGGCCACGCACGACCCCGACGGCGCCACGACCGCCTCCGCCCCGGCGAACGCCCGCACGTGGTTGGCCACGATCGGCACCGCCTCGCGCCGGTAGCCGGTGTTGACGTGCATCTGCCCGCAGCAGGCCTGCGTCGGCGGCACGACCACCTCGTGGCCCAGCCGCTCCAGCAGCCGCGCGGTGGCCAGGGCGACCTGCGGCACCACCGTGTCCACCAGGCAGGTGGCGAACAGCGCGACCCTCACGGGGTCCCCTCTCTGTCGCGGAAGACCATGCTCGACTCGCGGACCACGAGCGTCGGCTCGAAGACCTCCTGCACGTGCACGTGCCCCTCGCCGCGCGCCTCGTCCAGCAGCAGCTCGGCGGCCCGCGACCCCAGCGCCGCCCGCGGCTTGCGCACCGAGGTCAGCGGGACCGCGGCGGCCGCGGCGAAGTCGATGTCGTCGTAGCCGACGATCGCGAAGTCGTCGGGCACCCGCACGCCCTGGCGGACCATCTCCTGCAGCACGCCGAGGGCCAGCAGGTCGTTGGCGCACACGGCGGCGGTGGGCCGGCGGGCGGCGGGCAGCCCGACGATGCGGGCGGCGGCCTCGCGGCCGCCGTCGACGGTGAGGTGCTCGGGGGAGAGGACCAGCAGCGCGTCGTCGTCCCCGGTGGCCTCCCGGACGGCGGCCACGACGCCGGCGTGCCGCTCCTGCACCTGCGGCAGCCCGGAGGCACCGCCGATGAAGGCGATCCGCCGGTGCCCGCGCTCGAGCAGGTGCTCGGCGGCCAGCCGGCCCCCGAGGACGTCGTCGACGGCGACCGCGCACTGGTCGGGGCCGGGCGCGCGCCGGTCGACCAGCACCACCGGCACCCCGCGGCGGCGCAGCGAGTCCAGGTGCGGCGACAGCTCCGCGGTCGGGGTGATGAGGACGCCCTGCACCCGCTGCTCGGCGAGCACGTCGAGGTGGGCGGCCTCCTTCTCCGGGCGGTCGTCGGAGTTGCACAGGATCACAGCGAGGCCGGCCGGGTCGACGACGTCGTCCACGCCGCGCGCGACGTCGGTGAAGAACGGGTTGGCGATGTCGAGGACGACCAGGCCGATGGTCCGGCTGTGCCCGGCGCGCAGGTGGCGGGCCGACTCGTTGCGGACGAAGCCGAGCGCGGCGATCGCGTCGAGCACCCGCTCGCGGGTCGGCCCGCTCACCACCTCGGGGCGGTTGAGCACGTTGCTCACCGTCCCGACCGAGACGCCGGCCTGCTCGGCGACGTCGCGGATGCTCACCGGCACGGCGTCTCCTCAGGGGGTCGGGGTGGGTGACGGGGGACACCGTCCGGCAGCGATGGTCGCCCGTGTACTGAAACGTGTCAAACACCGGTCGCGGGCCGGACACGCGGTGTTGACACGTCTCGAAACGCCTCCCTATGGTCTGCGCCACAGCACGCCTGAATCGTTTCACAAACGGAGGTGGTCGTCGTGGACCACGCCTCGGCGCCACCCGCGCCGCCGGCGGCCGGTCGGGCACAGGACGGCACCGTGGTCCTGGCCCTCGAGGACGTGGGCAAGAGCTTCGGCGCGGTCGCGGCGCTGCGCGGCGCGCAGCTGGAGCTGCGCGCGGGGGAGGCCCATGCGCTCGTCGGCGAGAACGGTGCCGGCAAGTCGACGCTGGTCAAGATCCTCGCCGGCGTGCACGGCCCGGACACCGGCCGCGTGCTGCTCGACGGGCGGCCGGTGACCCTCGCCGACCCCGCCGCCGCGCGGGCCGCCGGCATCGCGGTCATCTACCAGGAGCCCACGCTGTTCCCCGACCTGTCGGTCGCGGAGAACATCTTCATGGGCCGCCAGCCGCTGCTGTCGGGCCGGCGCATCGACCGCCGCGAGCTCGGCCGCCGCTGCCGGGCGCTGTTCGACCGCCTCGGCGTCGCGCTCGACCCCGACCGCCCGGCGCGCGGCCTGTCCATCGCCGACCAGCAGATGGTCGAGATCGCCAAGGCGCTGTCGTTCGACGCGCGGGTGCTCGTCATGGACGAGCCCACCGCCGCGCTGTCCGGCGTCGAGGTCGAGCGGCTGTTCGCCGTCGCCCGGTCGCTGCGCGACTCCGGCGCCGCGGTGCTGTTCATCTCCCACCGGTTCGACGAGGTGTTCGACCTCTGCGACCGGATCACCGTCATGCGCGACGGGCAGTGGGTCTCCACCGACCCCACCCGCGACCTCACCGTCGACCAGGTGGTCCGCCGGATGGTCGGCCGCGAGGTCTCCTCGCTGTTCCCGAAGGTCGACGTCGAGCCCGGCGACGTCGTGCTCGAGGTGCGCGGCCTGACCACCCGCGGCGTGTTCTCCGACGTCTCCTTCGACGTGCGGGCGGGCGAGATCGTCGCGCTGGCCGGCCTGGTCGGCGCCGGCCGCAGCGAGATCGTGCGCGCGGTCTTCGGCGTCGACACCTACGACGCCGGCTCGGTCCGGGTCTCCGGCAAGGCGCTGAGGAAGGGCGACCCGGCCGCGGCCATGGCCGCCGGCATCGCGCTCGTCCCCGAGGACCGCCGCCAGCAGGGCCTGGTCATGGAGCTGTCGGTGGAGAGGAACGCCACCCTCACCCGGCGCTGGAAGCTGGCGAGGGCGGGCCTGCTCAGCTCCCGCGCCGAGCGCGCCCAGGCCGCCGAGTGGTCCGAGCGCCTGCAGGTCAAGGCCGGGAAGCTGTCCGACCCGGTGTCGACGCTGTCGGGCGGCAACCAGCAGAAGGTCGTCCTCGCCAAGTGGCTGTCGACCGAGCCGCGCGTGCTGATCGTCGACGAGCCCACCCGCGGCATCGACGTCGGCACCAAGTCCGAGGTGCACCGGCTGCTGTCGGAGCTGGCCGCCGAGGGGCTGGCCGTCGTCATGGTGTCCAGCGAACTGCCGGAGGTGCTCGGCATGGCCGACCGCGTCCTCGTCGTCTCCGAGGGCCGCCTCGTCGACGACATCCCCCGCGCCCGCGCCGACGAGGACAGCGTCATGCTGGCCGCGACCGGCCAGGGCTCCTCGACCGCGGGGGCCGCCCGGTGAGCGCGCCCCTGACGAGGACCCCCGCGGCGCTGCCGGAGGAGCTGGCCGCGCCCGAGCGCACCGGCCGCCGCGGGTCGGCGCTGGTCCACCGGCTGTTCGTGGTGCGCGAGCTCGGCATCCTCGCCGCGCTCGTGCTGCTCGTCGTCGTGACGGTGATCGCCAACCCGCGGTTCCTGTCGGGGCAGAACGTCCGCGACCTGCTGCTGTCCGCGGCGATCCTCACCGTCCTGGCCGCCGGCCAGACGATGGTGGTCATCACGCGCAACGTCGACCTGTCGGTCGGCTCGGTGCTCGGCCTGTCGGCCTACGCCACCGGCACGCTGCTGGTGGTCGCCCCCGGCACGCCGGTGGTGGTCGCGATCCTGGCCGGCACGGCCGTCGGCGCGGTCTGCGGCCTGCTCAACGGCCTGATCGTCGCGGCCGCCGGGGTGCCCTCCCTGGTGGTCACCCTCGGCACGCTCTACGCCTTCCGCGGGCTGGACTCGCTGTGGGCCTCCAGCGCCGACCGGTTGCAGATCAACGCCGCCGACCTGCCCGCCGGCTTCAAGTCCCTGGGCGGCGCCCGGCTGCTGGGCGTCCCGGTGCTGTTCCTCATCGCCGTCGCCGTCGTCCTGCTCGTCGGCTACTACCTGCGGACCTTCCGCAGCGGCCGCGAGCTCTACGGCATCGGCTCGGCGCCCGAGGCCGCGCGGCTGTCGGGCATCCCGGTCGGCCGGCGGGTGCTCACCGCCTTCGTCGTCAACGGGGCCCTCGCCGGGCTCGCCGGCGTCCTCTACGCCGCGCGGTTCCAGACGCTGGACACCACCGCCGGCACCGGCCAGGAGCTGTTCGTCGTCGCCGCCGCGGTCGTCGGCGGGGTCGCCATCTTCGGCGGCAGCGGCTCGGTCTACGGCGCCGCGCTCGGCGCGCTGCTGCTCACCACGATCGGCACCGCGCTCCCGCAGCTGGGCCTGGACCCGTTCTGGCGGGACGCCGCCGTCGGCGCGCTGATCCTCGCCGCCATCGCACTGGACCGGGCGCTGCAGCTGCGCCTGGCCGCCCGCCTCCGGGGGAGGAACGCCCGCCGTGACCGTTGAGACCGCCCCCGCCCCGGCCGCGCCGGCCGCCGCGCCGGCCCGCCGCGGGCCGACCCTGCCCAGCGGCAGCGTCATCACCACGTTCCTCGTGCTGTTCCTCGTGATCGCCGCGTTCTCGGTCGAGGGCTTCGCCAGCACCCGCAACGCCGGCTTCCTGCTGCTCGACGTCGTCGTCATCGCGCTCATCGCGCTGCCGCTGACGCTGGTCGTGGTCACCGGCGAGATCGACCTGTCGGTGGCCAGCACCGTCGGCCTGTCCAGCGCGGTCATGGGCCAGCTGTGGGTGGCCGGGCTGCCGCTGGAGGCGATCATCCCGCTGGTCCTCGTGCTGGGCGCGGTGCTCGGCGCGGTCAACGGGTTCCTCGTGACCAGGCTGGGGCTGCCCTCGCTGGCGGTCACCATCGGCACGCTGGCGCTCTACCGCGGGCTCGCGTTCGTCGTCCTGGGCGACCAGGCCGTGGCCGACTTCCCGCGTGCCTGGACGACGTGGGCGATCAGCTCGATCGGCTCGACCGGCATCCCCACCGTCGTGCTCCCGCTGCTGGTGCTGGTCGCGGTCACCGCGGTCCTCCTGCACGCCACCCCGGTCGGCCGCTCGCTGTACGCCATGGGCAACAGCGAGGACGCCGCCCGCTTCAGCGGCATCGACGTCGCCCGCACCAAGCTGTGGCTGTTCGTCGCCACCGGCGTGGTCAGCGCGCTCGGCGGCGTCTACTGGACCCTCCGCTACGGCAGCGCCCGCGCCGACAACGCCACGGGCCTGGAGCTGCAGGTCATCGCGGCGATCCTGCTCGGCGGCGTCTCCATCTTCGGCGGCAGCGGCGGCCTGCTCGGCGTCATGGCCGGCGCCCTGCTGCTCGCCTCGGTCCGCAACGCGCTGCAGCTGGTCAACGTGCCCTCGGACGTCCTGAACATCGTCACCGGCGTCCTGCTGATCACCGCCGTCGTCGCGCCGCAGGTCGCCGCCCGGGTCAAGGGCCGGCGACGCCGGGCCCCCGCCTGACCCGCCCCCGCTCCCCACCCACAGCCGCACCACCGCACCACCAGACCCCACCCACCCGAAGAGAGGGACCCCGATGTCGCTGTTCCTGACCAGCCGCCGCCTGCGCGGTGGCCTGACCGGCGTGGCGGTGGCCGCCGTCGTGCTCACCACCGCCGCCTGCGGCGGGACCACCCGCGGCGAGGACGAGGGGAGCAGCGGCGGCAACGACGCCGCCGGCGCCTCCGCGAACCCCGACGCCGAGATCCCCGCGGACCTCGCGATCGCCTTCCTGCCCAAGCAGCTGAACAACCCCTACTTCGACGTCGCCGCCACCGGCGCCGAGCGCGCCGTCGGGGAGGTCGAGGGCGAGTTCAGCCAGGTCGGCCCGTCGGAGGCCAGCGCCTCCTCGCAGGTCAGCTACATCAACACGCTGACCCAGCAGGGCGCCGACGTCATCCTCACCTCGGCCAACGACCCGAACGCCATCTGCAGCGCCCTGGACCAGGCCCGCAGCGGCGGCGCCAGCGTCGTCACGTTCGACTCGGACACGAACCCCGAGTGCCGCGACCTGTTCATCAACCAGGCCACGGCCGAGGGCATCGCGCAGACGCAGATCGACCTCATGGCCGAGCAGATCGGCGGCGCCGGCCAGGTGGCGATCCTGTCGGCGACGGCGAACGCCACGAACCAGAACACCTGGATCGAGCTCATGACCGAGTACGCCGCCCAGGAGTACCCGGACATGGAGATCGTGACGACGGTCTACGGCGACGACGAGGACGAGAAGTCCTTCCAGGAGACCCAGGGTCTGCTGCAGACCTACCCGGACCTCAAGGGCATCATCTCGCCGACCACCGTGGGCATCTCCGCCGCGGCGCGCTACCTGTCCGGCTCGGAGTACAAGGGCCGGGTCGCGCTGACGGGCCTGGGCACCCCGAACCAGATGCGCGAGTTCGTGCAGGACGGCACGGTGACCGCCTTCGCCCTGTGGAACCCCGAGGACCTGGGCTACCTGGCCGCCCACGCCGGCGCCGCGCTGGCCGCCGGCCGGATCACCGGCGAGGAGGGCGAGACCTTCGAGGCCGGTGACCTGGGCGAGTACGAGGTCGGCGCCGACGGCGTCGTCGTGCTCGGCGAGCCCACCGTGTTCAACGCCGACAACATCGACGACTTCGACTTCTGAGTCGTCGCGCCCGGTCCCGCCGCCGGCTCCCCGGCGGCGGGACCGGGACCCCCCGCAAGGAGACGCCCGTGCCCCGCGCCTGCTTCACCCTCCAGGTCCGCCCGGACCGGCTCGCCGAGTACCGCGAGCGGCACGCCGCCGTCTGGCCGGAGATGCTGCGCGCCCTGCGCGACGCCGGCTGGCGCGACTACCGGCTCTACCTGCGCGAGGACGGCCTGCTCGTCGGGATCGTGGAGACCGACGACGGTGTCGGCGGCTTGGCCGCCGCGCAGGCCGCCGTGGACGCCACCGAGGTGAGCGCCCGGTGGGAGGCCTCGATGGCTCCCTTCTTCGTGACCGGCGACGGCTCCGGCAAGGCCGAGCTGCCGCTCGTCTTCGACCTCGACGCCCAGCTGACGGCGCTCGGGGAGACCACCACCGCACCGACGGGAGACCCCTCGTGACCGACCTCGGCACCTCTGACCGCAGGGCCGCCGCGCTCGCCGCGCTGGCCGAGCAGACCATCGAGCTGCCCTCGTGGGCGTTCGGCAACTCCGGCACCCGCTTCAAGGTCTTCGGCCAGCCGGGCGTCGCCCGCGACCCGTTCGAGAAGATCGAGGACGCAGCGGTGGTGCACCGCCACACCGGCGCCGCGCCGCGGGTGTCGCTGCACATCCCGTGGGACCTCGTCGACGACTTCTCCAAGCTCGCCGCGCACGCCGCCGACCTCGGCGTCTCGATCGGCGCGATCAACTCCAACCTGTTCCAGGACGACGACTACCGGCTCGGGTCGCTGACCCACCCGGACAAGGCGGTCCGGGACAAGGCGATCGCCCACCACGCGCAGTGCGTCGACGTCATGCGCGCCACCGGGTCGGCCGACCTCAAGCTGTGGCTGCCCGACGGCACGAACTACGCCGGCCAGGACGACCTGCGCGGCCGCCAGGACCGGCTGGCCGACTCGCTCCAGCAGATCTACGCGCTGCTCGACCCGGGCCACCGGCTGCTGCTCGAGTACAAGTTCTACGAGCCCTACTTCTACGCGATGGACATCCCCGACTGGGGCACCTCGCTGCTGCACTGCCTGGCCCTGGGCGACCGGGCCACCGTCGTGCTCGACACCGGCCACCACGCGCCGGGCACCAACATCGAGTTCATCGTCATGCAGCTGCTGCGGGTCGGCCGGCTCGGCGCGTTCGACTTCAACTCCCGGTACTACGGCGACGACGACCTGATCGTCGGCTCGGCCGACCCGTTCCAGCTGTTCCGGATCATGAACGAGATCGTGGCCGCGGACGCGCTGCGCCCGGAGTCGCAGGTCAACTTCATGCTCGACCAGTGCCACAACATCGAGCCGAAGATCCCCGGCCAGATCCGCTCGGTGATGAACGTGCAGGAGGCCACGGCCAAGGCGCTGCTGGTCGACCGCGAGGCGCTGGCCGCCGCGCAGTCCTCCGGTGACGTGCTGGCCGCGCACGGCGCGCTGACCGACGCCTTCTCCACCGACGTCCGCCCGCTGCTGGCGGAGCTGCGCGAGTCGAAGGGCCTCGCCGCCGACCCGTACGCCGCCTACGCCCGCTCCGGCCACCAGGAGCGCATCGCCCGCGAGCGCATCGGCGGCACCCAGGCCTCCTGGGGCGCCTGAGCTCTTCGCCTTTCGCGCGCGAAAGGCACTCCCTCCCATCGCCTTTCGCGCGCGAAAGGCGGTCCCCGGACTCCCGGAAGGAAGCACCCCTCGTGACCAACCCCGTCGTCCGTGAGCTGCTCGAGCGCAGCAACCGGCTGGGCTCCGACCCGCGCAACACCAACTACGCCGGCGGCAACACCTCCGCCAAGGGCACCGAGACCGACCCGGTGACCGGTCAGCCGGTCGAGCTGCTGTGGGTCAAGGGCTCCGGCGGCGACCTCGGCACCCTGCAGGAGTCCGGCCTGGCCGTGCTGCGGCTGGACCGGCTGCGCTCGCTGGTCGACGTCTACCCCGGCGTCGACCGCGAGGACGAGATGGTCGCCGCGTTCGACTTCTGCCTGCACGGCCGCGGCGGCGCCGCCCCCTCGATCGACACCGCGATGCACGGGCTCGTCGACGCCGCGCACGTGGACCACCTGCACCCCGACTCCGGCATCGCCCTGGCGACGGCGGCCGACGGCGAGGCGCTGACCCGCGAGTGCTTCGGCGACCGCGTCGTCTGGGTGCCGTGGCGCCGTCCCGGCTTCCAGCTCGGCCTGGACATCGCCGCGATCAAGGAGAAGAACCCGCAGGCGATCGGCTGCGTCCTCGGCGGCCACGGCATCACCGCGTGGGGCGCCACCGCCGCGGAGGCCGAGGCCAACTCCCTCGACGTCATCCGGACCGCCGAGCGCTTCCTCGCCGAGCGCGGGGAGGCCGAGCCGTTCGGCGCCGTCGTCCCCGGCTTCGAGGCGCTGCCCGAGGACGAGCGCCGGGCGAGGGCGGCCGCGCTGGCGCCGGTCATCCGCGGGCTCGCGAGCACCGACCGGCCCCAGGTCGGCCACTTCACCGACTCCGACGTCGTCCTGGACTTCCTGTCGCGGGAGAAGCTGCAGCCCCTCGCCGCGCTGGGCACCTCCTGCCCGGACCACTTCCTGCGCACCAAGGTGCGGCCGATGGTCGTCGACCTGCCGGCCACCGCGACCACCGACGAGGTGGTGCGGCGGCTGAAGGAGCTCCACGAGGAGTACCGCACCGAGTACGCGGCCTACTACGAGCGGCACGCGACGCCCGACTCGCCGGCGATGCGCGGCGCCGACCCGGCGATCGTGCTGGTGCCCGGCGTGGGCATGTTCAGCTTCGGCGCCAACAAGCAGACCGCGCGGGTGGCCGGCGAGTTCTACGTCAACGCCATCAACGTCATGCGCGGCGCCGAGGCGGTCTCCACCTACGCGCCGATCGACGAGAGCGAGAAGTTCCGCATCGAGTACTGGGCGCTGGAGGAGGCCAAGCTCCAGCGGATGCCGAAGCCCAAGCCGCTGGCCACCCGGGTCGCGCTGGTCACCGGCGCGGCGAGCGGCATCGGCAAGGCCATCGCCGAGCGGCTCGCCGCCGAGGGCGCCTGCGTCGTCGTCGCCGACCTGGACCTGCAGAAGGCCACCGACGCCGCGGCCGGGATCGGCGGCCCCGACGTCGCGATCGGCGTGGCCGCCGACGTGTCCGACGCCGAGGCCGTGGCCGCCGCGTTCCGCGAGGCGGTGCTCGCCTTCGGCGGCGTGGACCTCGTGGTCAACAACGCCGGCCTGTCGATCTCCAAGCCGCTGCTGGAGACCACCGAGCGGGACTGGGACCTGCAGCACGACGTCATGGCCAAGGGCAGCTTCCTCGTCTCCCGCGAGGCGGCCCGGATCATGATCGAGCAGGGGATGGGCGGCGACGTCGTCTACATCTCCTCGAAGAACTCCGTGTTCGCCGGCCCGAGCAACATCGCCTACTCCTCGACCAAGGCCGACCAGGCCCACCAGGTCCGGCTGCTGGCCGCCGAGCTCGGCGAGCACCAGATCCGGGTCAACGGCATCAACCCCGACGGCGTCGTCCGCGGGTCGGGCATCTTCGCCGGCGGCTGGGGCGCCAAGCGCGCCGCGGTCTACGGGGTGCCGGAGGAGGAGCTCGGGCAGTTCTACGCCCAGCGCACGCTGCTCAAGCGCGAGGTGCTGCCCGAGCACGTCGCCGACGCCGTCTTCGCCCTCACCGGCGGGGAGCTCACCCGGACCACCGGCCTGCACGTCCCGGTCGACTCCGGGGTCGCCGCGGCCTTCCTCCGGTGACCCGCGAGCTGTCCCTCGCGGCCGTCGACCTGGGCGCCTCCAGCGGCCGGGTCATGGCCGCGAGGGTCGGCCCGGGGCGGCTGGACCTCACCGAGCTGCACCGGTTCCCCAACCGGCCGGTGCGCACGGCGGCCACGCTGCACTGGGACGTCCTGGGCCTCTACGCCGGCGTGCTCGACGGGCTGCGCGCGGCCGGCCGCGAGGCCGACGGGCTCGACGGCATCGGCATCGACAGCTGGGCGGTCGACGTCGGCCTGCTCGACGCCGACGGCGCGCTGCTGGGCAACCCGGTGCACTACCGCGACGCCCGGCACGAGACCGCGGTGCCGGTGGTGCACGCCGTCGTCCCGCCCGACGAGCTGTACCGGGTCAACGGGCTGCAGCACCTGCCGTTCAACACGGTGTTCCAGCTCGCCGCGATGCGCGGGACGGCGCGGTTCGCCGCCGCCCGGCAGGCGCTGCTCGTCCCGGACCTGCTCGCGTACTGGCTGACCGGCGCGCGGGTCGCGGAGGTCACCAACGCCTCCACGACCGGACTGCTCGACGCGACGACGCGGCAGTGGGCGACCGGCCTGCTCGACCGGCTCGAGCTGCCGCGCGACCTGCTCGCGGACCTCGTGCAGCCCGGCGACGAGATCGGCCGGCTCACCGCGGAGGTCCGCGCCGAGACCGGGCTGGGCGAGGTGCCGGTGGTCGCGGTCGGGTCGCACGACACCGCGTCGGCGGTGGCCGGGGTCCCGGCGCGCGGCGACCGGTTCGCCTACGTCTCCTGCGGCACGTGGTCGCTGGTCGGGGTGGAGCTGGAGAAGCCGGTGCTCACCGAGGCCGGCCGGACGGCGGGCTTCACCAACGAGCTCGGCGTCGACGGCACCGTGCGGTACCTGCACAACGTCATGGGGCTGTGGCTGCTGCAGGAGTCGCTGCGCACCTGGGCGGCGGCCGGGTTGCCGGCCGACCTGCCCGAGCTGCTCGCCGCGGCCGCGCGGGTGCCGGCCTTCACGGCGGTGGTCGACGTCGACGACCCGCGGTTCCTGCCGCCCGGCGACGTGCCCGCGCGCATCGCGCAGGTGTGCACCGAGACGGGGCAGACGCCGCCGCAGAGCCAGGCCGAGACGGTGCGCTGCGTCGTCGACAGCCTGGCCCTGGCCTACCGGCGCACGGTCCGGGCGGCGGTCGAGCTGTCCGGCCGCGACGTCGACGTCGTCCACCTGGTCGGCGGGGGAGCGCGCAACGCGCTGCTGTGCCAGCTCACCGCCGACGCCTGCCAGCGGCCGGTGCTCGCCGGCCCGGTGGAGGCCGCGGCGCTGGGCAACGCGCTGGTGCAGGCCCGGGCGCTCGGGGCCCTCGAGGGCGGGCTGGGGGAGATGCGCCGGCTGCTGCGCACCACGCAGGCGCTGGTGGAGTACCGGCCCTCGGGGTCCGACGCCGGCTGGGCGGCCGCCGAGGCGCGCGTCGCCCGCTGACCGCGGCGGCGGCCCTTGCCCGCGTCCCGGCCGGGCGCGGACCATCGGCCGCACGTGCACGACGGGCGTCGAGGAGGGGCCGTGACCCAGCCGGCTGAGCGTTCCGACGGCGACTACGGCTACGACATGGCCCACGGGGCCGCTGCCGGGGCGGCGCGCGCGCCGGTGCCCCCGGTGGGCGCGGAGCCGGCCGACCGGACCGGGCACGACCCCGGCGGCGACTACGGCTACGACGAGGTGCACCGCTCCTGACGTCCGGCCGGCGGTCGTGCCCTGCCCCGATGCCGTGGCGGAGCACAACCGCCGGGGGGGGGGCACCTGACCGGGTGGCGCCGGACGCCGGCGTGTCCCGCGAGTGAGTCAGGTCACCGAGCGGGTAGGGAGCGCCAATGCGCCTGCCCGACCCCGCGGACCTGTTCGACCTCCCCCGGACCCTCGTCGAGTCGGTCCGCACGCTCGGCGCCGCCCTGCCGCGCGCGGAGAACCTGCTGCCGATGGCCGACGACGTGCTCCGGAGCACCCGCACGCTGCTCGACGGGGTCGCCCCCGCGGTGGCGCGGGCGGCCGCGGTCGCGCCCGAGGTGGTCGACACGGCCACCGGCGTCGTGCAGCGGCTCGCGGGCGTCCTGACCCCCGAGCGGACGGCCGCGGTGGCCGCGCTGACCGACCGGCTGGTCGCCGTCCTCACCCCCGACCGGATCGCGGGCATGTCCCGGGTGGCGGACTCGGTCCGGGCGCGGGCGGACGTCGTGCCGCGGGCCCTCGACGCGCTCGACGGGCTGCTCTCCTCCGGGCGGCTGCAGCGCCTGGGCGCCGGGATCGACCGCCTGGCCTCCCCGGACCGGGTCGACCGGCTCGACGCGCTGCTCGAGCTCGTGACCGGCGACCGCGTCGCGAAGGCGCTGGACCTGGCCGGCGACGAGCGCATCGGCCGGCTGCTGGACCTCGCGGCCGACGAGCGCATCGGCCGGCTGCTGGACCTCCCCGCCGACGAGCGCTTCGGCCGGCTGCTCGCCCGGCTCGACCTGCTCCTCGCCGACGACCGCCTGCCGCACGTGGTCGACCGTGCCGGCGAGGTCCTCGACGACGGCCGGGTGGAGCGGGTGGCCGCCGGCCTGGACCGGGTGCTGGCCGAGGAGAACCTCGACCAGGCCGGCGAGCTGCTCGGCAACGGGCGCGGCGCCGCCGCGGTCCGGGCGCTGCTGCGCGTCGGCCGGGCGCTCACCGGCCAGGGGCCGCAGGCGGTCGCCACGCTGCTCGAGCGCCTGCCCGACCTCCTCACCGAGGAGCGCGTGGAGTCCCTCGGGGCGCTCGCCGACCGCGCGCCGGAGGACATCGACACCGCGCTCGACGTCCTCGAGGACCTCTACGCCGTCATGGCCGGCGCGGACGGGTACGACGACGAGGCGGGCGACGACGGGCAGCAGGACGACGACGGGCAGCAGGACGACGGGCCGGCTCAGGACGCCCAGCAGGCCGACCAGCAGGACGACGAGGACGAGGAGGACGAGGAGGGCGAGGAGGAGGACGAGGAGGACGAGGAGGACGAGGAGGAGGAGGAAGCGGCCGGCTGAGGCCGCTCAGCCGCCGGCGCGCTCCCGCCACTGCCGCACCCAGGCGCGGCCGTAGTCGTTGCCGTGCGGGGTGCGCAGCACCGTGTGCACGTGGAAGGGCTGCGGGGTGTCGTAGTCGAGGAAGACACCGCAGTGGTGGTCGAGCTCGGCGACGACGACCGGCGACTGCACCCGGTAGTAGAAGACGTCGCCGGGCTCGTGCCCGCCGATCCAGGAGAACCAGGTCTCGTCCAGGTGCGCCTCGACCTCGCGCAGCCGCGCGGCCCGGGGGCCGGCGGGCAGCAGCGCGACGAAGGTGGCCACGACGTCGAGCACCCGCCGCCGGGCGTCCTGGGGCAGGTCGGCGACCCGGACCCCCTCGACCGGGATGACCCGGTTGTCCTGGAACGCGCCGGCCAGGTGCCGCTCGTCGCCGGGGTGCACCCGGCCGGGCGGCATAGCCGGGTCGACCATCCGCTCGTAGACCGTGGCGGCGGCCCGCTGCTCCGGCGTCAGCGCCGCCATGACGGCCAGCCCGGCGGCGATCCGGTCGGCGAACAGGCCGGAGATCCCGGCGTGCGGGCCGTCGTCGATCTCGTCGGGCTCGGCGCCCACGAACACCGGCGAGACCACCATCCGGCCCTCGACCACCAGCACGTCGACCGCGCAGTGGTGGCCGTAGAGCTGCCAGCCCCACGGCGCGCGCAGGTCCGGGGTGCCGTAGAGGGCGAGGTTGTAGCTCCACTCGCCGAGCAGCGCGGGCAGGTCGACGACGTCGCCGAGGAAGCCGTTGACCAGCATCGCGGCGTGCACGAGGTCGGCACCCTCGGGCGACAGGGACGCGCGGACCAGCGCCAGCGCCGCCTCGCGCACCTGGGGCGGCTGGAACTCCAGCCGCAGGCCGGTGTCGAACTGCAGGAACTCCGGGTTGGCCCAGGTCTGCCACTCCGGGGCGTCGACGGCGTGCGACACCCGCTCCCGGTCCTCCGGTGACAGCAGCGACAGCAGCGCCTCCGCGGCCTCGACCATCGCCGCGACCGGCGCCTCCTCGCCGGGTCGCGCGGGCTCCCAGCGGTGCACCTCCGGACGCAGCGTGCCGTCCTCGGTGACCCCGCGGAACGGCGCCAGGTACAGCGGCGTCCAGCCCTCGACCAGCCCGCCGGTGAACGTGCCCGGCTTCCGCGCGAACTCCCCGTAGGCGTACGCGTCGAGCCCACGCACCTCGGCCAGCCGCGGGTGGTCGTGCAGGAACAGGTACTGCCGGAACTCACCGGCCACGGCCGGCCACCTCCCGGGCCTCGTTCCCGACGATGCGGTTGGTCAGGACGCCCAGCCGCTCGACCTCGACCTCGACGACGTCGCCGGGCCGCATCAGCCACGGGGGCGTGCGGGCGTAGCCGACGCCGGACGGCGTGCCGGTGGCCAGCAGGTCCCCGGGGTGCAGCGTGATGGTGCGGCTGATCAGCGCGAGGGTGTCGCCGACGGTGTAGACCATCTCGTCGGTGCGCCCGTCCTGGACGGTCTCGCCGTTGACCCGGGTCCGCACGCGCAGCCCGTCGCGCAGGTCGCCGACCTCGGCGGCGGGGACGATCGGCCCGAGCGGTCCGGACCGGTCGCCGTTCTTGCCGAGGATCCACTGCGAGGTGAGCTTCTGCGCCCGCCGCGAGGTGACGTCGTTGAACGTCGAGTAGCCGACGACGGCGGCCAGCGCCTCGTCCGGCGTGGCGTCGACCAGCGTCGACCCGACGTAGGCGACGACCTCGCCCTCCCAGTCGAGGCCGTCCTCGTCGGCGGGCACCGGGATCTCCGCCCCGCCGACGGTCAGCGACCGGGTCCAGCGGGCGAACAGCGTCGGGTGCGGCGGCACGCCCTCGCCGGCGAAGGAGCCTTCGGCGACGTGCTTGAGGTAGTTGAGCCCGATGCAGACCACGCGGGCGCCGGGCAGCACCGGCGGCACCACCTCGACGCCGGCGACCGGGACGGGGTCCCCGGCCGGCTCCGCGGCCAGGAACCGGGCCGCGTCGGCCCAGAACCCCGCCAGCGGCGCCAGCAGGGTCACCGTCGCGCCGTCGTCGGACAGCGCCGCCGCCTCGACCGGTCCGCCGGCCCGGCGGATGCCCACGACGCGCATCAGGCGAGCCCGTTCCGGCGAGCGACGTCGCCGAGCCAGGCGAGGCTCGGCTTGGGCGTGCGGGCGAAGGTCTGCCGGTCGACGGCGACCAGGCCGAAGGTCGGGCGGTAGCCGAGCATCCACTCGAAGTTGTCCAGCAGCGACCAGTGCACGTAGCCGCGCACGTCCGCGCCGCCGTCGACCGCCGCGGCCAGGGACGCGAGCGCGTCGCGGGTGAAGGCGATGCGGTCGGTGTCGTCGGCCGTGGCGATGCCGTTCTCGGTGACCAGCAGCGGCGTGCCGGGCAGCACCTCGGCGGCCCGCGCGACGGCGGCACCGAGCGCCTCCGGCCGGCGCTCCATGCCGTGGGCGAGCGTCTGCAGCTCCGGGGCGGGGGCGACCAGGCCGTCGGCGTCGAAGCGGGCGCAGGTGTACACCTGCAGGCCGACGAAGTCGTCGCCGCGGGCGGCCTCGAGGAACTGGTCCTCGAAGGCGGCGCGCTCGGCGCGCATCCGCTCCTCGCCGCCGGGCTCGGCGAGGTGCTCGCGGCCGACCAGCGTCATGCCGGCGCGGGCGACGTTCCCACGGAGCACGTCCATCGAGCGGGCGTGCAGGCCGAGCAGCGCCTCGGCGACCTCCTGGTCGGGGCGGGGCAACCCCCTGATCGGCTCGCCGCGCATCGCCATCGCGCCCATCACCGGCTGGGCGGCCACCAGGTTGGGCTCGTTGACGGTGCACACGTACTCGGCGTCGGCCAGCACCGGCAGCACGGCCTCGGTGTAGCGGGCGATCCGGTCGCCGGCCTTCGGGCCGGTCCAGCCGCCGTCGTGGGACAGCCAGCGGGGCTGGGTGAAGTGCACGAGCGTGACCACCGGCGCCAGCCCGCGGTCGCGGCAGCCGTCGACGATCCGCCGGTAGTGGTCGAGCGCGGCGCGCGAGACCTCGCCCTCCTCGGGCTCGATCCGGCTCCACTCCAGGCTGAACCGGTAGGCGGAGAGCCCGGCACCCGTGACGAGGTCGAGGTCCTCGGGCCAGCGGTGGAAGGAGTCGCACGCGTCGCCGCTGGGCTCGGCGAACGGCGAGTGCTCGGCGTGCTCCATCTCCCAGTGGTCGTTGTTCACGTTGCCGCCCTCGACCTGGTGGGCGGCGGTGGCGGCACCCCAGAGGAAGCCCTCCAGGAACTGGGCGGCGGTCATGGGGCGGGTCTCCTCGGATCGGGGGTCAGCGGAGGGCGGAGGCGGGGACGGCGGCCCCGAGGACGCGGGCGAGCAGCGTGTCGGCGTCGAGCACCGCGTCCCCGCGCCAGGCCACGTGCTGGTCGGGGCGGATGAGGACGAGGTCGGCGCCGAGCAGGTCGCGCAGCCCCGGCACGCCGGACAGGTCGGCGTCGGTCAGCGGCACCCCGCGGGCGGCCGCGGCGCTCGCCAGCGACCCGGCGTCGGCGGCCGGGTCCAGCCGCAGCACGGTGAAGCCGTCGCCGAGGCGGTCGAACAGCGAGTCGCCGTCGCCCAGCCAGGCGTGCGGCAGCCGGGCGCCGGGGTGCGCCGAGGGGGTGAAGGTGGCCAGGGCCGGCGCGGGGACCGGCCGGCCGTCGGGGACCACGACGGGGGAGTCCGGGTAGTCGTAGCCGAGCACCAGCCCGAGGCTGTGGAACTCCGGGTCCTTCACCTGCAGCGCCTCGGCCAGCGCCGCCCGCAGCTCGACGCCGGTGGGGCCGTCGTCGTCGAGGTCGCGGCCGGTGAACGCGGGGGCGAGGAACGCCTCCTGGCTGCCGGCGGCGTCGATGGTGCGCCGCGCGACCGGGCGCCGCTCGGGTTCGTAGCTGTCGAGCAGCGCGGCCGGCGCCCAGCCCTGCAGGACGGCGGCGAGCTTCCACCCGACGTTCACGGCGTCGCCGACGCAGGTGTTGAACCCGTGCCCGCCCCACGGCGGGTTCAGGTGCGCGGCGTCGCCGACGAGGAACACGCGCTCGCCGCGGTAGCGGTCGGCCAGCAGCATCCGGGCCTGCCACGGGTCGGTGGCCAGCACCTCGACGTCGATGTCGTCCCCGACCATCGCCCGCACCAGGGCCTCCGGGTCGGCGTCCTCGGCCACCGTGTCGACGCCCTGCACGATCGCCCACCACGTGCCGTCGAGGTCGAGCCGGCCCATGAGCCCGCCGCGCTCGGTGCCGATCACCCAGTGGTGCACGCCGAGCGCGCACAGCGGCCGCTCCTCCAGCGCGCGGGAGCGGAAGGTGACGCTGAGGTTGGGCATCGCGCCGGAGGAGCCCTCGTACCGGGCGCCGATCGCGCGCCGCGAGATGCCGGCGCTGCCGTCGCAGCCGAGCAGGTACCCGGCGACGACGTCGGTGCCCGTGCCGTCCGGGCCCTCGACGGTCGCGCGGACCCCGTCCGGCCCGTCGGTGATCGCGGTGACCCGCGAGCCGACCAGCAGGGTGACCGTGGGCAGGGCCGCGGCGGCCTCGCGCAGCAGCCGCTCGACCTGCGACTGGGGCGCCTGCTGGCCGGCCTCGGCGGCGACCTGGCGGGGCTCGGTCCACAGCCCGAACGCCTCGGGGAAGCGGGTGATCTCGTGCCCGAACAGCCCGGTGCAGAAGACGACGTCCTGGGCGTAGGACACCGGGAGCGGCGCGGCGGCGCGCAGCCGGTCGGCCAGGCCCCAGCGGCGCAGGTGCTCCATCGTGCGGACGCTGGTGGTCTTGGCGCGCGGGCGCAGCGGGTCCAGCTCGGTGCGCGGCTCGACGACGAGCACCTCGACGCCACGGCGGCCCAGCTCGATCGCGGCGGCCAGCCCGCTGGGGCCGCCGCCGGCGACGAGGACCGGGACCCGGGACGGGACGTGCGCTTCGGTCACGGGGACTCCTGTCGGACTGCGGTGCCGCCCTCGGTCGCCTTTCGCGCGCGGAAGGCGGGGGAGGGGCGGGGAGATCTGGGGGCCGGGGGGCTCAGTGGCCGCGCCCGGACACGTCGAGGATGGGTGGCCGGGGTCACTCTGCCGAGGGGCGATTCCATTGACCGGCAAGCGGTCCCGGACGGTTCCGGATCACGTCCCGAGCAGCCGGGCGCGCAGGAACGCGGTCGTCCGGTCGAGCGCGTCCGCGGCCGCGTCCGGGGCGCCCAGCCACATGTGGTCCGCGCCGTCGTAGGTGTGCAGCTCGACCTCGGCCCCGGCTCTCCGCAGCGCCTCCGCCAGCCGCTCGCTCTGCACGCACGGCACGAACCGGTCGCCGGTGCCGTGCAGCAGCAGGAACGGCGGCGCGTCCGCCCGGACGTGGGTGACCGGGCTCGCCTGGGCCGCGGCGTCGGGCACGCTCGCCGGCGGGGCGCCGAGCAGCTGCGCCTCCCGGGTGCCGGCGTCGGCCGGGTCGGCGCCGGCGTCCCCGGCGAAGCCGGCGAGGTCGGCCGGCGCGTACCAGGCGGCGACCGCGACGACGGCGCTCGACGGGCCGGTCACGCCGACGTCGCCCTCCAGGTCCGCGTCGGTGACCAGGCCGAGCAGCCCGGCGAGGTGGCCGCCCGCGGACTCGCCCCACGCGGCCACCCGGTCCGGGTCGACGCCGAGCTCGTCCGCCCGCGCGCGCAGCCAGCGGACGGCGGCCTTCGCGTCGGACAGCTGCGCCGGCCAGACCGCCTCGCCGGAGAGCCGGTAGTCGGCGCTGGCCACCGCGATCCCGGCGTCCGCGACCCGCTCGAACAGTGTGCGGCCGGAGAACGCGGGACCGCCGGAGTGCCGGCTGCCCAGCCGCCACCCGCCGCCGTGCAGGAACAGCGCGACCGGGTGCGGCCCGTCGCCGGGCGGGAGGTACAGGTCGAGCTCCAGCGGCCGGACGCCGGGGAGCGCCGCGTAGGCGACCCCGGACAGGACGCGGGTGCCGTCCGGGCCCGGCGCGGGCGCGGGCAGGGGAGCGGCGTGCGCCGGCGGGGGCAGCGGCAGGGCGGGCGTGGGCACGGGGCCTCCTCGGAACGGACGCCGGGCGCGGCCCCTGGTCAGGGACCGCGCCCGGGGAGCGAGGTGCGGGACTCAGGCCTGCTCGGGCCACTCGTAGTCGCGCATGAACTGCATGTCGTGCTGCTGCGCCGCCGCCTGCATGCGCGGGAAGTCCGGGATGAACGGCGGCTGGTCCTTGGTCGGGTGGTCGGTCGGCTGGCCCATGTGCTGGAAGAACCGCTCGAAGCCGCCGGAGAGGGTGCCCATCATCCGGGCGTCCTCGACGATCTGGTACGCGTGCGCGAACCCGGCCGGCACGAAGCCGAAGTCGCCGGGGGTGAGCAGCTGCGACTGCTTGCCGCCCTCGGCGTCCTCGAAGAACAGCCGCACCTTCCCGTCGAGCACGAAGAACGTCTCGTGGGTGGCGTTGTGCGAGTGCGTGGGGATGACGTCGCCGGCGGGGGAGTCGCTGACGACGATCCCGAACTGGTTCTCGGTCTCGTCGCCGGACAGCAGCACGCTGAACAGGTCGCCGAACAGCATCGCGTGCTCGCCCTCGCCGCGCTTGAGCACGTAGGGGACCGGCTTGCCGGGCAGCACCCCCTGCCACTGCGGGCCCTTCTCCGGGTCGATCAGGTACTCGAAGCTCATCTGCACTCCCGGGTCGGGTCGACACTGACCGTCCGAGCATCGGTGACCCGGGTCACCCGACCAACGCCCGTGCCATTGACCGGCACGGTCACGCGGACACCGGGACGGCGACGGGCTGCCCGGCGACGACCTCGGCCACCAGCGCGAGCGCCCGGTCCACCGGCTCGACGTCGGCCGCGGGCGTGTTGAGGAAGCCGTGCAGCATCCCGGGGACGAGCACCTGCCGGACGTCGACGCCGGCCAGCGCGAGCGCCGCGGTGAACGCCTCGGCGGAGGCGCGCAGGTCGTCGTACTCGGAGTTCAGCAGCAGCACGGGGCAGAGCCCGTCGAGGACGGCGTTCGCCGGCATCGCGTACCCGTCCGCGCGGCTCTCCGGCCCGCCCAGGTAGTTGCGGGTGATCGACGCACGGTCCTCCGGCAGGAAGCGCAGCAGCCGGGGGACCTCGGTCATGAGCGCCGCGAGCGCGGCCGACGGCGCGGGGACGACGGCGTGCAGGGTCGTGTAGGCGAGGACCAGCGCCGCGGGGGCCCAGCCGTCGTCGTCGCGCAGCCGCAGCACGGCCCCGGTGGCCAGGTTGCCGCCGGCGCTGGCGCCACCGACGGAGAGGCGCGCGGGGTCGACGCCCAGGACCGCGGCGGAGTCGCGCACCCACCGGACGGCGGCGACGGCGTCGTCGTGCGGCACGGGGTAGGTGACCCCGCCGACGCAGAGCCGGTAGTCGACGCTCACCACGACGGCACCGGCCCGCTCGCAGACCTGCCGCGCGGTCCAGTCGGCCTCGGGCATGTCCAGGTCGCCCATCCGGAACGCGCCGCCGTGCAGCCAGACGAGGCAGGGGCGGTCGGTGCCGCTGCCGTCGGGCTCGTAGACCCGGACCGGGACGTCGCCGTGCGGACCGGGCGCGGACGCCGGCCGGGCGGCGACGGCGGGCGGCGGGGGAGCGCCCTCGATCGACAGGAACGCGTCGAGGCGGGCGCGCTGCTCCGGGTCGGCGAGACCCTGCTCGAAGGACTCGATGCCCTCCAGCAGGTGCAGGTTCGCGGCGATGATGGGGTGGATCGGCACGGGTCCTCCGGTGCTCGGCGGTGGTCCGCGTCACCCTCCTCAGCGAGGGGCCGGTCCGGCCATCCCCGTGCCATTGACCGGCAGGTCGAGGCGTCTGTGGGTCCCTGTCGACGGCTACCGGAAACCTGTGGACGAGCCGCTGGCCTGCGGATTCGCGTCGCGGACGGGTGCCTGATCGGCTAGGCTTCGTACATGTGTTCGGGTGGGCTGGGCGGCGGGGACGTGCTCGACGACGTCGCCACGCTGGTCGCCGAGCGCAACCGGATCGACGCCCGACTGGCCCGCGCGGTGCGCGCCGCGGAGCTGTCCCAGGCGCCGGAGCGGGACGGGCTGGCGTCGATGGCCTCGTGGCTGCGCGGGCACTGCCGGCTGTCGACGGCGGAGGCCTCTCGGCTGGTGCGCACCGGGCGGGCGCTGGAGCACCTGCCCGCCCTCGCCGAGGCCCACGACGCCGGACTGGCGACCTCGGAGCAGATGGCGAAGGCGGCCGAGGCGGTGACCCCGGAGCGGCTGGCCTCCGCTGTCGAGCAGGGCGTGGACCTGGCGGTGGTCGACGCGGCGTTCACCGGGGTGGCGGTCGAGCAGTCGCACGCCGACCTCGTCCAGGTGGTGCAGCACTACTGCAACGACCTCGATCCCGACGGCCCGGAGCCGGATCCGACCGAGGGGCGGTCGCTGACGCTGGCCCGGCACGCCGACGGCTCCCTCACGATCCGCGGGCACCTGGACGCGGTCGGCGGGGAGAGGCTGCAGACCGCCCTGGAGGCGCACGTGCAGGCCGACCGCCCGGCCGGCGACGGGCGCACCCGCGCCCAGCGCCTCGGCGACGCGCTGGTGCAGGTCGCCGACAACGCCCTCGCCGCCGGATCGCTGCCGCAGCTGCGCGGGCACAGGCCGCAGGTCGCCGTCGTCATCGACGTGGAGGACCTGGTCGACCCGGCCGGGCGGCCGAACGCCGGGCGGATGGGCTTCGGCGCCACCATCTCCGCCGCGAGGGCCCGCTGGCTGGCCTGCGACGGCGCCGTCTCCCGGGTGGTGTTCGGCCCCGACGGCGCACCACTGGACCTGGGCCGGGAGCAGCGGCTGATGAGCCGGCACATCCGCCGCGCCGCGGAGCTGCGCGACGGCGGGTGCGTGTTCACCGGGTGCGGCGCCCCGACGTGGTGGTGCGACGTGCACCACCTGGTCCACTGGATCGACGGTGGCGAGACGTCACTGGAGAACTCGGCGCTGCTGTGCGAGCGCCACCACACCAAGGTCCACCACGGCTTCCGCGTGGAACGACAACCCACCGGGACCTGGCGCACCTGGCGGCCCGACGGCACCGAGATCACCACCCCGGCACCCCTGGCGCCGGCGCCGCGCGCACCCGCTGCCTGAACCCACCCGCACCGGCCCGCTCGGCCGCCCGTCGCACGACCGCGGACGGTCGCGCGGGCCTGCCGGCATCGGGCGGCCTCAGCGGCCGGGGCCGAGCGGGCGCCGAGCGCCGAGGCCGCGGGAGATCGCGCGGGCGGCGGTCCGCACCGCGGGGCCGAGCACGCGGGCGTCGGCGCCCTCCTGCGGCACGACGACAGAGACCGCGGCGGCCAGCCGGTCGGCGGCGTCGAAGACCGGCGCGGCCACCGAGACGATCGGCCGGGGGACGCGGCGGCGGAAGTGGGCGAGGCCCTCCCGGCGGACCTCGGCCAGCGTCCGTCGCAGCGCCGCCTCCGACACCGGCGTGCGCTCGGGCTCGTGCACCAGCGGCCGGGCCAGGTACTCCTCCTGCACGTCGGGGTCGGCGTAGGCCAGCAGCACCAGGCCGACGCCGGTGGAGTGCAGCGGCAGCCGCCCGCCCACCTGGTACAGCACCGGGATCGCCGCGTGCGCCGAGAGCCGCTCGAGCAGCACGGCGTCCCCGCCCTCCCGGACGGCGAGCAGCACGTGCTGGCGGGTGACCTCCTCCAGGTCGCCGAGGAAGGGCATCGCCACCTGCCGCAGGCCGCGGGCGCGGGGCGCCAGGGAGGCCACCTCCCACAGCCGCAGCCCGACGGTGAACCGGCCCTCGGCGTCGCGCTCCAGCGCGCCCCAGGCGACCAGCCGGCCGGCCAGCCGGAGCGTGGAGCTGGTCGGGATGCCGCTGCGGCGGGCCAGTTCGCCCAGCGTCAGCGACGGACGCGTGGCGTCGAAGGCGGCGAGCAGGGCGAGTGCGCGGTCGACCACCGGGTCGCCCTGCGGCGGCCGCTTGCCACGGACGCGCGGCGCCGGGCCCGGTCCGTCGGTCACGTCGGCCACGGGGTCCTCGTTCACCGGGAGGACGTCCGTCCGTCACCGGTGAGGTGCGCACCACACTCGTTTTCCATTGACCGGCATTGTGCCTGACGCCACAGCGCAGTCGTCCTCATCGTCTTGGAGCAGTCGGGCGGAGCAGCCCGCACGGCCGCCGGTCGGCCGTCCAGACCCCTCGCGTCCGTCGAGGATGAGGAGCCAGGACACGATGAATCGATCCACCCTGCTGACCAGCCGGCGCACCCGGCCGACGACCGTGCGGATCGGTGCCGCGGTGCTGGCCACCGCGACCGCCGCGACGCTGGCCGCCTGCGGCGGCAACGGCGGTGGCGGTGGCGGCGGCAGCCAGAGCGCCACGGGCACCCTGACCTTCGCCTACGACGCCGATGCCGCGCCCACCGGCTACGACCCGCTGCGGTACTCGCAGGGGCAGTTCACCTTCTTCAGCGCGCTGTACGACGCGCTGTTCGTCACCACCTCCGACGGCACGGTCGAGCCGAGCCTGGTCACCGAGTTCTCCAACAACCCGGAGAACACCCAGACCACGCTCACCCTGCGCGAGGGGGTGACCTTCACCGACGGGTCGACCCTGGACGCCGAGCTGGTCAAGGCCAACCTCGACCGGCGCAGCGACCCGGACCTCGAGGCCTACGGCGCGCTGGCCCCCGGGCAGGCGTCCGAGATCACCGACGTGACGGTGCAGGACCCGCGGACCGTGGTCATCACCTGGGCACAGCCCCAGGCGACGCCGGAGAACAACCTCGTCGACACCGCGGGCATCATCGTCGGCCGCGACGGTGTCGCCGACCCGAGCACCCTCGAGACGGCACCGAACGGCTCGGGGGCCTACACCCTCGACACCGGCGAGACGACGCGCGCGAGCACCTACACCCTCGCCAAGAACGACGAGGCCTGGGGCGCCGACGAGTGGGCCTACGACTCCATCGTCTTCAACGTCATCACCGACCCGCAGGCGCTGGCGAACGCGGTCGTCTCGGGCCAGGCCGACGTCGCGACCGTCCTCGACCCGACGACGATCGACCTGGTCGAGGAGCGGCAGAGCGTCGTCAGCGTCGGCGGCACGATCGTCGGCTTCCCGGTCATCGACAAGACCGGCGCGAGCAACCCGGCCTTCGCCAGCGAGCAGGCCCGGCTGGCGATGACCTACGCCACCGACCGCGAGGCGCTCGTCAGCGACCTGCACGACGGCTCCCGGCCGACCTCCCAGCTCTTCCCCGAGGAGGCCCCCGGCTTCGACCCGGCGCTGGACGAGGAGTTCGGCTACGACCCGGACCGCGCCCGGGAGCTGCTCGCCGAGGCCGGGTTCCCGGACGGCTTCGACGTCGACCTGACCGTCCTCGGCCAGCCCGACGAGGACGCCGTCGCCATCCAGAGCCAGTGGGCCGAGGTCGGCATCCGGCTCAACTTCGTCACCGCCACCTCGACCGACCAGGTCTTCGCGGCGGTGCGGACCGACCCGGTGATCTTCGGCCCCTTCACCGTGGGCGCCCAGCCCGCGGGCTTCGTCGCCGGTGCCCTCTACGGCGGCTTCATGAACATGCAGGACGCCACCGAGCCGGAGATCGAGGGCCCGCTCGGCGCCGCCCTCGGTGCGACCGGCGACGCCCAGGAGCAGGCCCTGACCGACCTGAACCGGGCCATCACCGAGAACGGCTGGTTCGTCCCGGTGTACGAGGACTTCGTCTACGCCGGCTACAACGCCGAGTCGGTCGCCGAGCCGTCCTTCGCCGGGACCAACGCCTACCTCGTGCTCTCCGACATCGAGCCGGCGAGCTGACCGCTCCCTGATCGGCCGGTGGCCGCCGGCACGCCCGGCGGCCGCCGGCCCGGCCCCAGACCACTCCTCATCGAGGGACCCCCAGATGCTCGCCTACGTCGCCCGGCGACTCGCCCTGGCGATCGGCACCCTGCTGGCCGCGGTGCTGATCACCTTCCTGCTCGTCCACGCCAGCGACAGCACCCCCGGCGCGGTCCGGCTCGGTGCCGGTGCCACTCCGGAGGCCGTGGCCGCGGAGAACGAGGCGCTCGGCTGGAACCGCCCGCTGTACGTCCAGTTCTTCGACTACCTCGGGTCCCTGTTCCGGCTCGACCTGGGGAGCTCGCTCGTCGACGGCCGGGACGTCGCCGCCGACCTGGCCGACCGTCTGCCGGTCACCGCCTCCATCGCCTTCTTCGCCACGCTGCTGTCCGGGATCGTGGGAGTGCTGCTGGGCGTGACCGCCGCGGTGCGCGGCGGCCGTCTGGGGAAGGGGATCACCACCGGCAGCGGCGTCGCCCTGTCGCTGCCGGCGTTCTGGGTCGGGATCCTCCTCGTCTACCTCCTGTCGCTGCAGCTGGGCTGGCTGCCGGCGACCGGCTACGTCGAGTTCTCCGCGGACCCGGCCGCCTGGTTCCGGAGCCTGCTGCTGCCGGTGCTCACGCTCACCGTCGGTGGGGCGGCGATCGTCGCCCGGACCGCCAACGCCGGCATGCGCGAGGCGCTGACCCAGGAGCACGTCCGCACCCTGCGGGCGATGGGGACGCCGCCGTGGCGGATCCGGTACGTGCACGCCCTGCGCTACGCCAGCGTGCCGGTGGTCTCCACGCTCGGCATCCAGTTCATCGCGCTGTTCGGCGGCTCGGTGATCATCGAGAACCTCTTCGCGCTGCCCGGTCTCGGCCAGGCCAGCCAGGCCGCCGCGTCGTCGAGCGACTTCCCCGCGCTGGTCGGGGTGGTGGTCGTCGCCACGGCGGTGGTCGTCGTCATCAACCTGCTGCTCGACCTGCTGGTCGCGGCGCTCGACCCGAAGGTGCGTACCGCATGAGCGTGCTGCCCCTCGACGCGGCCGACGAGGTCGCCACCGAGCCGGTCCCGCCGGCCCGCCGCCGCCGCGGCCTGCCGTCCTCCCTGCGCCGCCCCGGCGGGGTCTTCGGCGCCACCTGGCTGCTCCTCGTCGTGGTCGCCTCGCTCACCGCCCCGCTGTGGCGGCCCTTCGAGCCGGGGCAGCAGGACACCGCGAACCGGCTGGCGCTGCCCTCGGCCGAGCACTGGCTGGGCACCGACCCGCTGGGGCGGGACCTGCTCTCCCGCATCTTCACCGCCGGGGCACTGCCGCTGCTCGCCTCGGCACTGATGCTGGTCGTCGCGTTCGGGATCGGCCTGCCGCTGGCCCTGGTCGCCGCCGAGCGCGGGCGCCGGGTCGAGCGGGCGATCAGCCGGGTGACCGAGGTGTTCCTCGCCCTGCCGGCGACGATCCTGCTGCTCGCCGTCATCGGGGTGATCGGCAACCGGCTGTACCCGGTCATGGCGATCATGGGCGTGCTGATCTCCGCCGCCGTCTACCGGGTGCTCCTCGGTGTGGCGCAGTCGGTGCGCCAGCGGCTGTACGTCGACGCCGCGCGCGTCAACGGCCTGGGCTCGCTGCGGGTCAACCTCGTGCACGTGCTGCCGTCCATGGCCACGGTGGTCGCCGTGCAGGCCGCGCAGCTGTTCGGCATCGGCCTGCTGATCGTCGCCGGCCTGGCGTTCCTCGGCTTCGGGCCCGGGGAGCCGGAGCCCAGCTGGGGCTTCATGATCCAGGACGCCTCGGGCTACATCTACAACGCGCCGTGGCTGATGGTCCCCACCGGCCTGGTGCTGGCGCTCACCGTCGTGGCGGCCAACGAGCTCGCCGACGCCCTCGCCGGGAGGGCCGCCGGCCCCGGCACGGCCCGCCGTCGCCGGCCGCTGCGCCGCGCCGTGGCCGCGGCCACCGCGGTGCCCGCCGCCCCGGCCGACCCGGAGGCGGTGCTCGACGTCCGCGACCTCACCGTCTCCGTCGACGACGGCCCCGACCTGGTCACCGGCGTCTCCTTCTCCCTGCGGCAGGGGCAGGTCCTCGGCCTGGTCGGCGAGTCCGGCTGCGGCAAGACGATGACCGCCCGCTCGCTCATGGGGCTGCTGCCCGACGGCGTCTCGGTCACCGGCGGCTCGATCCGCTGGCAGGGCCGGGAGCTGGCCGGGCTGTCCGAGGCCGAGCTCAACCGCGTCCGCGGCCGGGAGATCGCGATGATCTCGCAGGAGCCGATGGTCGCGCTGGACCCGGTGTTCTCCATCGCCTCCCAGCTCACCGGCCCCATCCGCCGGTTCCGCCGGGTCGACCGGAGGCAGGCGAAGCGGATCGCCGCGGAGCTGCTGCGCAACGTCGGCATCGTCGACGCCGAGCGGGTGCTCAGGAGCTACCCGCACCAGCTCTCGGGCGGCATGGCGCAGCGGGTCTGCATCGCGCTCGCGCTCACCGGCGAGCCGCGGCTGCTCATCGCCGACGAGCCGACGACGGCCCTCGACGTCACCGTGCAGGCGGAGATCCTGTCGCTGCTGCGGGCGCTGGTGCGCGACACCGGCCTGTCGGTCGTCGTCGTCAGCCACGACCTCGGCGTCGTCGCCGACATCTGCGACACCGTCGCCGTCATGTACGCCGGCGAGGTCGTCGAGTCCGGCACCGCCGCGGCCGTGCTGGACGGGCCGGCGCACCCGTACACGATGGCGCTGCTGGGGGCGAACCCGCACGTGCCCGAGGGCGAGCCGGTGCCCCAGCGGCTGGCCTCCATCGCCGGCACCGTCCCGCCGCCGGGCTCCTGGCCGACCGGCTGCCGGTTCGCCACCCGCTGCCGGTTCGCGGAGGAGGCGTGCACGGTGCCGTTCCCGGTGCTGCCCGCGCACGGTGAGGGAGCCGTCCGCTGCGTCCGCGCCGACGAGCTGTCCCGCGAGCACGCCGTGTGGCAGCCCGAGTCCGCCGGCGACGAGACGTCCGTCCAGAAGCCCGCCCCGACCGCCGGAGTCCCCGCATGACCGCCCCCGCCGGGACCGCGCCCGTCGCGGCCACCACCACGCCCGCCCTGGAGATCCGCGACCTCGTCGTCCGCTACGGCTCCGGCCGCAGGGCGCGGCAGGCCCCGCCGGCCATCGACCGGGTCAGCCTCGACATCGCCCCCGGCGAGACCGTCGGCCTGGTCGGCGAGTCCGGCTCGGGCAAGTCGACGATCGGCAAGGCGGTCCTCGGGCTGCAGCCGGCGACGTCCGGGACGATCCGGGTCAACGGCCAGGACGTCACCCGGATGTCGCTCAAGCAGCGCAGCCGCCAGGTCGCCGACCTGCGCGTGGTCTTCCAGGACCCGTACTCCTCGCTCAACCCGGCGCGCACCATCGGCCAGACGCTGGTCGAGCCGCTCCGGCTGATGGGCGTGAAGGGCGCCGAGGCGACGGCGCGGGCGCGGCAGGGGCTGGAGTCGGTGGGCCTGCCCGGCGACGCCGTCGACCGCTACCCGTCGCAGTTCTCCGGCGGCCAGCGCCAGCGCATCGCCATCGCCCGCGCGCTGGTCTGCGACCCGAAGGTCGTCGTCCTCGACGAGCCGGTCAGCGCGCTGGACCTGTCCACCCAGGCGCAGGTGCTCAACCTGCTCGCCGACCTGCGCGACCAGCACGGCCTGGCGTTCCTCTTCATCGCCCACGACCTCGGCGTCGTGCGGTTCCTCGCCCAGCGGACGGTGGTCCTCTACCGCGGGCAGGTCATGGAGACCGGGCCGGTCGAGGCGGTCAGCCAGGCGCCGCGGCACCCGTACACGGTGGCGCTGACCGCCGCCGCGCCCGTGCCGCGCCCGGCCGAGCAGGCCGCCCGCCGCGCCGCCCGCGAGGCCGCCGGGTTCGGCACCGCCGGCGCGGCGCAGCCCGCGGCCACCGGCTGCCCCTTCGTGCCGCGCTGCCCGCTGGCCAGCGATGTCTGCGTCGAGCAGCGCCCGCCGCTGCGGCTGGTCGAGGGCACGGAGGCCGCCTGCCACCACGCCGAGTCCGTCCCCGTCCTGTGACGGCCGCACCGTCGGGTCTCCGGGTCGAGCACCTCGACGAGCCGCTCGGCACCGGGACGACGTCGCCGCGGCTGTCCTGGCGGCTGCCCGGCGGCGCCCGCGTGCAGCACGCGTACCGGCTGACCACCGACGACGGCTGGGACTCCGGCTGGGTCGACGACGACCGGCACGTGCTCGTCCCGTGGCCCGGCCCGGCGCTGCGCTCCGCCCAGCGGGTCACCTGGCGGGTGCGGGTGCGCACCGACCTCGGCGAGAGCCCGGTGTCCGGGCCCGCGTGGTTCGAGACGGGCCTGCTCGAGGCGCACGACTGGCAGGTCGAGTGGATCGAGCCGGGGACCGTCCCGGCCGGCCCGGCGGGGGAGCGGGCGGCCGCCCTGCTGCGGTGGGAGTTCGCCGCCGACCGGCCCGTCGCCTCCGCCCGGCTGCACGCCACCGCGCAGGGGCTCTACGAGGCGTTCCTCGACGGCGCCCGGATCGGCGACGCCGAGCTCACCCCCGGGTACACCCAGTACGACCAGCGGCTGCAGGTGCAGACGCACGACGTCGGCCCGGTGGGCGAGGGCCGGCACGCGCTGGCCGTCGTCCTCGCCGACGGCTGGTTCCGCGGCCAGACCGGCGTCACCCGCTCCGCCGACCAGTGGGGCGACCGGACGGCGTTCCTCGCCCAGCTGCACCTGACCCACGACGACGGCACGGTCACCGTGCTCGGCACCGGCCCGGACTGGCGCAGCGCGACCGGGCACGTCCTCGCCGCCGACCTCGTCGCCGGCGAGCGCTGGGACCTGCGCGCCCTGCCCCGCGGCTGGGACGCCCCCGGCTTCGACGACGCCGGCTGGGACCCGGTCACCGTGGTGCAGCACGGTTTCGCCGGCCTCGTGGACTCGCCGGCCCCGCCGGTGCGCCGGGTGGAGGAGCTCGTGCCCGTCTCGGTCACCCGGCTGCCGGGCGGCGCCCAGGTGGTCGACCTCGGGCAGAACGTCAACGGCTGGGTGCGGCTGACCGACCTCGGCCCGGCCGGGACGACGCTCACGCTGACCCACGGCGAGTGGCTCGCCCCCGACGGCGACGTCACGGTGGCCAACCTCGAGCCCGACCTGCCGTTCCTGCCCCACCGGCTGCCCGCCGGCCAGGTCGACGTCGTCGTCTCCGCGGGCGTGCCCGGCGAGGTCTTCGAGCCGCGCCGCACCACGCACGGCTTCCGCTACGTGCGGGTCGAGGGCCACCCGCGCGACCTCACCCCCGACGACGTCCGCGGCGTCGTCGTGCACACCGACCTGCGGCGCACCGGCTGGTTCTCCTCCAGCGATGCGCGACTGGACGCCTTCCACGAGGCGGCCGTGTGGAGCTTCCGGGACAACGCCTGCGACATCCCGACCGACTGCCCGCACCGCGAGCGGCACGGCTGGACCGGCGACTGGCAGCTCTACGTCCCGACCGCGGCGTTCCTCTACGACGTCGCCGGGTTCTCCACGAAGTGGCTGCACGACGTCGTCGCCGACCAGTGGCCCGACGGGACGGTCGCCAACGTCAGCCCGTGCCCGCGCGGTGAGGGCCGGGACAGCCCGGTGTCGTTCCTCAACGGCTCGGCCGGCTGGGGCGACGCGGTCGTGGTCGTGCCGTGGGAGCTGTACCGCGCCTACGGCGACACCCGCGTGCTCGAGGAGACCTGGCCGGCGGTGGTCCGCTGGCTGGACCGCACCGAGCGCGCGGCCCGCGAGCGGCGCCACCCGGAGCGCGCCGCCCGCCGGCCCGAGCCCGCGCCGCACGAGCGGTGGCTGTGGGACACCGGCTTCCACTGGGGCGAGTGGCTGGTCCCCGGCGAGGAGGTCGGCGACTTCGGCGCGTTCGTCGCCGCGGACGAGGGCGTCGTCGCCACCGCCTGGTACGCCCACAGCGCGGAGCTGGCGGGCCGGATCGCCGCGGTGCTCGGCCGGGACGGCGACGCCGCCCGCTACGCCGGGCTCGCCGCGCGGGTGCGCGCCGCCTGGCAGGCCGAGTACCTCGACGACGACGGGCGGCTGGTCTCCGACACCCAGGCCGACCACGTGCGTGCGCTCGCCTTCGGCCTGGTGCCCGACGGGCTGCGCCCGGCCGTCGCCGAGCGGCTGGTCGAGCTGGTCCGCAAGGCCGGCACCCACCTGGGCACCGGGTTCCTCGCCACCCCGCACCTGCTGCCGGTGCTCGCCGACGCCGGGCACCTCGACGTGGCCTACGAGCTGCTGCTGCAGGACACCGAGCCCGGGTGGCTGGTCATGGTCGACCGCGGCTCGACGACGGTGTGGGAGCGGTGGGACGGCGTCGACGCCGACGGCGTCCCGCACGAGTCGCTCAACCACTACTCCAAGGGCGCGGTGATCTCGTTCCTGCACCGGTACACCGCGGGCATCGAGCCGGTGGAGCCCGCGTACCGCCGCTTCCGCGTCCGACCCCGCCCCGGCGGCGGGCTCACGCGCGCCGCGGCCGCGCACGAGTCGCCGTACGGCCGGATCGGGTCGGCCTGGCGGCTCGACGGCCACCGGTTCTCGCTGACCGTCGAGGTGCCCGCGGGCACCGAGGCCGAGGTGGTCCTGCCCGACGGGACCGCCACGACGGCCGGCCCCGGCACGCACACGTTCACCAGCACCGCAGAGGAGACGCGATGAGCACCACCGAGACGACCGAGTGGGCCGGCCCGGCCCGGTTCCTGCCACCGCCGCCGCCCGTCCGGCGCGAGGACGGCGCCCGGCACTTCTCCGGCGTCACCTACGCCGTCGCCTTCGGCTACCGGCCGCTGCAGCTCGACGTCTGGGTGCCCGACACCCCCGCGCCCGCGCCGCTGGTCGTCTGGGTGCACGGCGGCGCGTTCATGATGGGCGACCGCCGCTACCTGCCCGAGACGCTGCGCGAGAACCAGGTCTTCGACGCGCTGCTCGACGCCGGCCTCGCCGTCGCCACCATCGACTACCGGCACGCGCTGGAGGCGCCGTTCCCCGCGCTGCTGCACGACGCCAAGGCCGCCGTCCGGTACCTGCGGCGGTTCGCCGGCGAGCTGGGCGTCGACACCACCCGGATCGGCGCGTGGGGCGAGTCGGCCGGCGGGCACGTCGCGGCGCTGCTCGGCCTGACCGGGCACCGGCCCGACCTCGAGGGCACGCACGGCGTCGTCGGGGAGTCCAGCGCGGTCGACGTCGTCGTCGACTGGTACGGCGTCTCCGACCTCGCCACCATGCCGCGGCAGGCACCGCCGCCGCAGATCGCGGCGCTGCTGCCCGAGGAGCTGCGGGGACCGCCGGAGGAGCACCTGGTCGCCGGCCTCACGGACGCCACGCGCGCCGACGCCAGCCCGGTCACCCACGCGACCGCGGACGCGCCGCCGTTCCTGCTCCTGCACGGCACCGCCGACTGGCTCGTCCCCTACGCGCAGAGCGAGCGGCTGCACGCGGCGCTGCAGGCCGCCGGGGCCCGGTCGGAGCTGGTGCCGGTCGAGGGCGCCGGGCACGTCTGGCTCGGGCACGACGACGTCGACGGGATCGTCGACCGCTCCGTCCGCCACCTCGCCCACCACCTGGGCACCGCGCTGCTCGGGGACCGGGTCCGATGAGCGACGTGACCGTCACCGCCGTCACCGCCGAGCACCACCGCGAGCCGCTCGGCATCGGCGAGACCGCCCCGCGGCTGTCCTGGGTGACCCTCACCGAGCTGCCCGGCTGGCGGCAGGCCGCCTACGAGCTGGAGATCGGCGACTGGTCCTCCGGACGGGTCCCCTCCGCCGACTCGGTTCTCGTCCCGTGGGGCGCGCCCCCGCTGACCAGCCGCGAGCGACGGGTCGTCCGGGTCCGCGTCTGGGGTGAGGGCGACGCCGAGCCCTCGGCGTGGAGCGAGGAGGTCGCCGTCGAGGCCGGCCTGCTCGACCCGGCGGACTGGACGGCGGAGCTGGTCGAGCCGGTGCTGCCCGAGCCCGGCGGCACCGGCGAGCCGGTGGCACTGCTGCGCCGCGAGTTCACCCTCGGGAAGCCGGTGACGCGGGCGCGGCTGTACGCCACCGCGCGGGGGCTGTACGAGGCCGAGATCGACGGCACGACCGTCGGCGACGACGTCCTGGCGCCGGGCTGGACCAGCTACCGGCACCGGCTGCGCTACCGGACGTACGACGTCACCGCGCTGCTCGCCGAGGGCCGGCACGCGCTCGGCGTCACGCTCGCCGACGGCTGGTACCGCGGCCACCTCGGCTTCACCGGCGGCCGGCACCTCTACGGCGACCGCACCGGCGCGTTCCTCCAGCTGGAGGTCGAGCACCCGGACGGGTCGCGCACGGTCGTGACCACCGACGGCTCCTGGCGCTCGACGCTCGGCGCCGAGACCCGCGCCGACATCTACAAGGGCGAGACGGCCGACCTCCGCCGCGAGCTCCCCGGCTGGTCCGCCCCGGGCTTCGACGACGCCGGCTGGACGCCGGTCGAGGTCGGGTCCCTGGACGTCGCGACCCTGGTCGCCCCGACCGGCCCGCCGGTGCGCCGCACCCAGGTGCTGCCGGTCCGGGAGGTCACCACCTCGCCGTCGGGGAGGACGCTCGTCGACTTCGGCCAGAACCTCGTCGGCCGCATCCGGTTCGCCCTGCCCGACGCCCCGGCCGGCACGGAGGTCACCGTCCGGCACGCCGAGGTGCTCGAGCACGGCGAGCTCGGCACCCGCCCGCTGCGCGGCGCGGACGCCACCGACGTGGTCGTCCTCGACGGCCGCGGCCCGCGGACGTGGGAGCCGCGGTTCACCTTCCACGGCTTCCGCTACGCCGAGGTGACCGGCTGGCCGGGCGAGCTGCGGCCGGAGGACCTCGAGGCCGTCGTCGTGCACACCGACATGCGGCCCACCGGCACGTTCACCTGCTCCGACCCGGACGTCACCCGGCTGCACGAGAACGTCGTGTGGGGCATGCGCGGCAACTTCGTCGACCTGCCCACCGACTGCCCGCAGCGCGACGAGCGGCTGGGCTGGACCGGCGACCTCGAGGCGTTCGCGCCGACCGCGGCGTTCCTCCACGACACCGCCGGGATGCTGCGCTCCTGGCTGGCCGACCTCGCCGTCGAGCAGCTCGAGGAGCACGGCGGCGTCGTCCCGCTGTACGTGCCGTTCGTCCCGCTGCTGCCGTTCCCCGTCGGCGCCGAGGCCGGGTGGGGCGACGCCGCCGTCGTCGTCCCGTGGGTCCTGTACGAGCGGCACGGCGACGCCGGGGTGCTCGCCGACCAGTGGCCGTCGATGACCGCCTGGATCGACGCCTTCGCGGGCGCGGCCGGGGAGGAGCTCGACTTCGCCGGGGTCCCGCTCATGCTCGGCGACTGGCTCGACCCCACCGCGCCGCCGGAGAACCCGGCCGCCGCCCGCACGCCGTGGCCGCTGGTCGCCACCGCCTACCTGGCCCGCTCGGCGCGGATCGTGGCGCAGGCGGCCGAGGTGCTCGGGGAGGACGGCACCCGGTTCACCGCGCTGGCCGAGCGGGCGGCCGGGCGCTTCCGTGCCGAGTACGTCAGCCCGAACGGCCGCGTCGCCTACCCGGCGCAGACGGCGTACGCGCTCGCCATCGCCTGCGACCTGCTCACCCCGGACCAGCGGGAGCACGCCGGCCGGCTGCTCGCCCGCCAGGTGCTCGACGACGGCTTCCACATCGGCAGCGGCTTCCTCGGCACGCCGTTCGTCACCGACGCGCTCACCGAGGTGGGCGAGGTGGCGACCGCGTACGAGCTGCTGCTGCAGCGGGAGTGCCCGTCGTGGCTGTACCCGGTGACCATGGGCGCGACGACGGTGTGGGAGCGCTGGGACTCGATGCTCCCCGACGGCAGCATCAACCCCGGCGAGATGACCTCGTTCAACCACTACGCCTACGGCGCGGTCGCCGACTGGCTGCACCGCACGGTCGCGGGCCTCGCCCCGGCCGCGCCCGGCTACCGGCGGATCCGCTTCGCGCCCCGCCCCGGCCCGGGCATCACCTCGGCGGCGGCCACCCACGAGACGCCGTACGGCACCGCGGCGGTGTCCTGGACGCTGACCGGCGGGACGGCGTTCGCGCTTGAGGTCACCGTGCCGCCGAACACGACCGCCGAGGTGGTGCTGCCCGACGGCAGCGCGCCGGTGACGGTCGGCTCGGGCCGGCACACCCTCGGCTGCGCGATCGAGGAGCCGCGGCCGGTCGAGCGGCCGAAGCCGTTCTTCGACCCGTCCGCCTCCTCGTGAGCGGCCCCCGTCCCGTCGTCCCCGGCTTCCACCCCGACCCCAGCGTCGTCCGGGTCGGGGACACGTACTGGATGGTGCACTCGTCCTTCGAGTACGCCCCGGGCGTCCCGCTGTACCGCTCGGCCGACCTCGTGTCGTGGGAGCAGGCGGGCCACGTGCTGGCCCACCCGTCCCAGCTCGACGTGTCGGCCGCTCCGGGCTCCGGCGGGATCACCGCGCCGACCATCCGCTTCCACGACGGCCGGTTCTGGATGGTCACCACCAACCTCGCCGACGGCGGCTGGCAGACCCTCGTCACCGCCGAGGACCCGCTGGGGGAGTGGTCCGAGCCGGTGCGGATGCCGGAGGTGCGCGGCATCGACCCCGACCTGGCCTGGGACGACGACGGCACGCTGCTGGTCAGCCACGCCGGCTTCGGCGCCGGCGGCCCGGCCGGCCTGGTGCAGCAGGCGGTCGACCCGGCCACCGGGGCCGCGCTCACCGCGCGGCGGCGGCTGTGGCAGGGCACCGGCGGGAGGTTCCCGGAGGGGCCGCACCTGTACCGGGTCGGCGACCTCTGGTACCTGCTGATCGCCGAGGGCGGCACCGAGCGCGGGCACGCGGTGACCACCGCCCGCGGTCCCTCGCCGTCCGGGCCGTGGGAGCCCTGCCCGCACAACCCGCTGCTCACCCACCGCGGCGTCGAGTCACCGGTGCAGAACACCGGCCACGCCGACCTGGTGCAGCGGTCCGACGGGAGCTGGGCGGTCGTCTTCCACGGCGTGCGGCCCCGCGGCACCAGCCCGGAGTTCCACGTCCTCGGCCGCGAGACGTTCGCCGCCGAGGTGGAGTGGGCCGACGGCTGGCCGCGGCTGGGGGAGTGGCTGTCCCCGCCGGGCGGCGCGGTCGCCGTCGAGGAGGACCTCGGCGGCCCCGCCTGGGTCGCGCCCCGGCGGTTCCCCGGGGAGCTGCTGAGCCGGGTCGAGGGCGGCCGGCGGCTGACCGCGGCCGACCCGGACCCGGCGTCGGAGGACCTCGCCTTCGTGGGCCGGCGGCAGGAGCACCTGCACGCCCGGTTCCGCGCGGCGGTGCGGGTGGACGGCGTCGGCGGGCTGACGGTGCGGATCGACGCCCGGCACCACCTCGACGTCGAGGTCGCCGGCGACCGGGTGCGGGCGGTGGCGCAGGTCGGGCCGCTGCGCTCGGTCCTGGGCGAGGCGGCCGCGGGTCCGGAGGCGGTGCTGGAGATCCGCACCGAGCCCGCCACCGGCCACTTCTCCTCGACCACGCTCGGCCCGGACGTCGTCGTCGCGGGCGTCGTCGGGCCCGGCGGCTTCGCCGAGCTCGGCCGGCTGGACGGGCGCTACCTGTCCACCGAGGTCGCCGGCGGGATGACCGGCCGGCTGGGCGGCGTCTGGTGCGCCCGCGGCTCGCTCGTGGTGCGCTCGTTCGCGTACGCCGGCGCCGACGACCCGCAGGAGCTCCCGTGACCGACCTCGACGGCCTGCCCCTCGAGCGGAGGGCGGCCCTGCTCTCCGGTCAGGACTTCTGGTCCACCCCGCCGGTCGAGGAGGCGGGGCTGCCCTCGCTCGTCCTCACCGACGGCCCGCACGGCGTCCGCCGCCAGGAGGGCGACCTCGGCGGGCCCGGCATCACCCGCAACCTGCCGGCCACCTGCTTCCCGCCCGCGGTGGCGGTGGGCAACAGCTGGGACCCGGCGGTCGCCGAGCGGATCGGCGCGGCGATCGGCCGGGAGGCCCGGGCGCTCGGGGTGCACGTGGTGCTCGGGCCGGGCGTGAACATCAAGCGGTCCCCGCTGGGCGGGCGGAACTTCGAGTACTACTCGGAGGACCCGCTGCTGTCCGGCGTCCTCGGTGCGGCGCACGTGCGCGGGCAGCAGGCCGCCGGCGCGGGCGCCTCGGTCAAGCACTTCGCGGCCAACAACCAGGAGACCGAGCGCATGCGGATCAGCGCCGAGGTCGACGAGCGGACCCTGCGCGAGATCTACCTGCCGGCCTTCGAGCGGGTGGTCACCGAGGCGGCGCCGGCCACGGTCATGTGCGCCTACAACAAGGTCAACGGCGTCTACGCGTCGCAGAACCGGTGGCTGCTCACCGAGGTGCTGCGCGAGCAGTGGGGCTTCGACGGCGTCGTCGTCTCCGACTGGGGAGCCGTCGACGACCGCGCCGCCGCGCTCGCCGCCGGGCTGGACCTGCAGATGCCCGGTGACCGCGGCGCCGGCAACCGGCGGGTGGTCGAGGCGGTGCGGGCCGGGGAGCTCGACGAGGCGTACGTCGACGCGAGCGCCGCCCGGGTGGCCGCCCTCGCCCGGTACGCCGGCGGGCCCGCCGGGGAGGTCGACGCCGAGGCGCACTGTGCGCTGGCGCGCGAGCTGGCGGCGGAGTGCGCGGTGCTGCTGCGCAACGAGCGGGGCACCCTGCCGCTGTCCCCGGGCGCCCGCGTGGCCGTCGTCGGGGAGTTCGCCCGCACCCCGCGCTTCCAGGGCGGCGGCAGCTCGAACGTCACCGCCACGCGGGTCGAGTCCGCGCTCGACGCGATGCGGGAGCTGGCCGGCCGGGAGCTCCCGTTCGCGCCCGGCTCCGCCTCCGACGGTCCTGGCGACGACGCCGCGGCGCTCCGTGAGGAGGCCGTGGCGCTGGCCCGCGACGCCGAGGTCGCCGTGGTCTTCCTCGGCCTGGCCGACGCCGACGAGTCCGAGGGCTTCGACCGGACGACGATCGACCTCCCCGCCGCCCAGGTCGAGCTGGCCCGCGCGGTGGCCGCCGCGGCGCCGCGCACGGTCGTCGTCCTGTCCCACGGCGGGGTGGTGTCGCTGGAGGGCTGGCACGACGACGTCGACGCGGTCCTCGACGGCGCGCTGCTCGGGCAGGCCGGCGGCGGCGCGCTGGCCGACCTGCTCTACGGCGTCGCGAACCCGTCGGGCCGGCTGGCCGAGACCGTCCCGCTGCGGCTGGAGGACTCCCCGAGCTCCCTCTCCTTCCCCGGCGAGCAGGGGCGGGTCGTCTACGGCGAGGGCGTGCTGGTCGGCTACCGCGGGCTGGTCACGCAGGGCCGGGCGGTGCGGTACCCGTTCGGGCACGGGCTCTCGTACACGGCGTTCGCGACGTCGGACCTGCGGGTCGAGCTCACCGGCGCCGACACCGCCACCGTCTCGGTGACCGTGACCAACACCGGCGACCGGGCCGGCGGGCACGTCGTCCAGGTGTACGTGTCGACGACGGCCGGGCCGGTGCGCCGCCCGCTGCGGGAGCTGCGGGCGTTCACCAAGGTGGCGCTCGGGCCGGGGGAGAGCCGCGAGGTGGTGCTGGAGCTCGGCCGGCGGGCGTTCGCCTACTGGGACGTCGTCGAGTCCGGCTGGGTGGTGGCGCCGGGGGAGTACGCGGTGCAGGTCTGCGACGACGCGGAGACCGTGCTCGCCGCGGAGACCGTGACCCTGGCCGGGGACGACCTGGTGCGGGTGCTGACGATGGACTCCTCGGTCGCCGAGTGGTTCACCCACCCGGCCGCCGGCCCGGCGCTGGTGGAGGCGCTCACCGCGACCATGCCCGCCGACGCCGCCTCCCCCGCCGATCAGGCGGTGATGTTGCAGATGATCGGCTCGATGCCGATGCGCCGGTTCGCCACCGACTTCGGCGCCGCCCTGCCGCGGGACCTGCTCGACCGGCTGATGGCCGAGACCGCCGCCGCCCGCTCCGCCCGCTGAACGCCGGGGGGGGGGGGGGGGGGGGGGGGGGGGGGGGGGGGGGGGGGGGGGGGGGGGGGGGGGGGGGGGGGGGGGGGGGGGGGGGGGGGGGGGGGGGGGGGGGGGGGGGGGGGGGGGGGGGGG